>JAJYVN010000252.1:3219-4544 GCA_021791995.1 Bacillota bacterium | reverse complement strand
CCCAACGATCACGACATCCGCACCACAGGCGGCAGCCAAACCGATGGCCTGCACCAGAGACGCGGGCGCGTCCGCCCCCTGCACCAACGCCGGTACGAGGACCAACTCCACGGTCGGGCAGCGCCGAGTGGCCACGTGCACCATGTCGCGCAACGCCGCACCGGTCGGTGATGTGACCAGGGCCACCCGCTTTGGAAAGCGCGGCAACGGCCGCTTGCATGCCTCAGCGAACAATCCCTCCGCCGCGAGTCTCGCCTTTAACTGCTCGAACGCGAGATGCAGGCTTCCGAGGCCGGCTGGCTCCATGCATTGGGCGTAGCATTGGTAGGTACCGTCCCGCGCGAACACACCAATCCTCCCGCGCACCCGCACGGCCATGCCGTCACTGGGCCGAAAGGGCAGGGATGCCGCCTGGCCGCGAAACATCACGCAGCGCAACGTAGCCCCCGCATCTTTCAACGTGAAGTAACAGTGCCCGGAGGTATGGCGTTTGAAGTTACTGACCTCACCGTGCACCCAGAAGTCGGTGAGTTCCGGTTCCTGTTCCAAGAGCTCTTTGACCATCGCGGTAAGGGCCGACACGGACCAAGCTCGATCCGGGCTGCCGACCGATGCGACCGCTCCCGCAACGCTCATCCGGCGCCACCCCCCTCTGCCGAGCGCTCCGCCGACAGCACCGTGTTGGAAAGGAGCATCGCGATCGTCATGGGACCAACGCCGCCCGGAACCGGCGTCACGGCCGAAGCGATGTCTCCGACGCGGGGATCCACGTCCCCCACCACGCGCTTGCCTTGCCGATTGATCCCAACGTCGATCACCACGACCCCAGGGGCCACCATCTCGGGAGTGATGGCAGCGGCGCGCCCCATGGCAGCTACCAGAATATCCGCCTGACGCGTCAGCGCGCCCAGGTCGCGCGTTCGGGAGTGGCAAATGGTCACGGTCGCATGGTCCGCCAGGAGCAGGTGGGCCATCGGCTTTCCCACCAGGGTGCTCCGCCCGACAACCACCGCGTGGCGACCTTGGACCGGAATCTGATAGTGGCGAAGAATTTCCATCACCCCAAGTGGGGTACAGGGAACAAAGCCCTGCCCACCGTCGAGGCCAACTTCTCCGCGCAGGAGGTGGCCTGCAGAGACGGGGTGCAGGCCATCGACGTCCTTGCGCGGATCGGTGTGGGTCGCCACCACCGCCGGATCGATCTGGGGTGGCAGGGGTTGTTGCACCAAAATGCCATGCACCGCCGGATCGCGCCCTAAGCGGTCGAGTTCCGCCCGCAGTTCGGCCCATGGGGTATCGGCTCCAAGGCGCAACACGCGTGAATC
>JAJYVN010000252.1:0-3209 GCA_021791995.1 Bacillota bacterium | reverse complement strand
GGATGCGGGATCATCCCCGACAAGGATTGCGGCGAGACATGGCACGACCCCACGGCTGCGCAAGGCGTCCACACGTGCTGCGACGCGAGACCGCACCGCAGCGCTTACGACCTTTCCGTCCAGAACCACCATCCCAGTATCGCCCCGTTCGCACGGAACCGCTCCGTCCGATCGAGACTTCCCCCCTTCGGCCCATGATCAGGCACGACTCTTCAGACTGCGTGCCAACTCACCCAGCACGCCGTTGACAAAGCGTGCGGAGTCCTCCGTGCCATAGACGTTGGCCAGATCCACTGCCTCGTCGATGCACACCGCGACGGGCGTCTTGCCCTCGGTGCACAACTCGTAACAGGCCAGCCGCAACACATTGCGATCCATTGTTGCGAGTCGGCTCAGTCGCCAACCGTGCGCCTGCGCAGTGATCCGCCGATCAATCTCTGGCATGGAGGCGAACACCCCTTGCAAAAGCTCCATCGCCACGTTCTCCTGGGCGATCGTCAACCCGTCCTCCCGCGCTAGGTAGCGAATGAACTCCACCGGGTCACTGCGCGCCACGTCCCACTGGTACAGCGCCTTGACGACAGCTTCCCGTGCGCGGTGACGCGGCGGAACCTGTGCAGCATCCATATCACGCGGCAACTCCACCATCGCCTTCCGGCAACGGGGAAACCGCCCCTCCCCCGTTTCCTCAAGTCAGATCACGGGACCCCATCGCCGCTCCACGCCGAGCTTAGAGCAACGAAGGGGAGAGACCGCACCACCGGAGGGTCGCCGCTCGCACATTCTCAAAGCCCGCTCCTCCCCCTGGGCACACCGTGCGCCTCACCTAACGCCGACCGGGGGACTGCCAACGCTGCAACCACTCCCCCAGCCCGTCCACCCCTTCGTCCATATAGCGTCCCACAAGGTAGCCGGCTGCGACCGCCAAACACACGAAGAGAGTGCGCAAAAACCCCCAGGTGATGATCGAGACCGACACCACAAGACCAACCGATGCCCCGATGGCACGCCCACGGCGCGGCCGCAGGAAGCGAAGGAACTCCTGCCACACGGCCACACCCCCTGCCGCGTTCAATCGACGTGCACGCGGCGCACCTCTCCGGCGATGTTCTCCACCCGGACCGAGAGCGTTATCAACTCAACACCAACCACGTCCTGAATCGCGCGATGCAGGCTCGTCTGCAGTTGCCGTGCCAACTCAGGGACGTTCACGTCCGGGCTCACCCACACACGCAGATCGGCCTCAATGCCTCCCGCACCCAGCGAAACGCGTGGCCGTACCTCGCGCACGCCTCGTACCTGTTTGCTCACCCGCTGCACGAGGTTCTCCACCGCCTCACGCGAGATGCTGACCTCGCCAAACTCGGTCTCGTGGACCACGCGCATGCGCAAAGGCCGAAACGAAGAGTAAAGCAGACGGGCGGAACTAACCAGGACCAGGAGACTAATGCCACCGGTGATGAGGCGTCCTTCAGGATTCAGCAGGGCCAAGCGCAACGCATTGAAGAGGCCCGTATCGCCCGCCGTCACGATAACGGTGAGAGCCGAAAAGACCATCAGCGCAATCGTGTACACAGTGAGGAGCAACCGGTCCAGCAAGCCCATGATTCACTCCAGCGGTCGGGCTGTGTGCAGCGGTGCCGGCACCGTGGTGCTCACACCCTGAACGTGGACGTTCACCTCCACCACCGAAAGCCCCGTCATCGCCTCGATCGCGGACTTCACCTGGCGCTGCACGCGCTCCGCCAGCGCAGGAATGCGAACCCCATAGTCCACCAGCACAAAGACATCTACGGCAGCCTCTCGCGTGCCAACCTCAACACGCACGCCGCGTGAGTTGCGCCGACTGCCCAGCATCTCACTGAGACCACCGACCAGCCCGGGAGCCAGCGCCGACACGCCGTCAACCTCGGTCGCCGCAATCGCGGCGATCGAGGCGATGACATCTTCGGAAATCCCATACTCCCCCGACTCGTCGCGCTCACCCACTCGACCCACCACCGGACGGCCCCCGCCGCACCGCTAGTATAGCGTGGCGCGGCGCACAGCGCACGCCACCAACCCGGTCCACCCGCTCACGACCGGGGCACAATCTGCACCTGATCCGGGTTGATCCCCGCGATCTCCGCCACCGCCTGGCCAATGCGTGCCGCATCCGTTGCGGTGAAGGACGGTGCCTCAACGACGGCCACAGCCCCCTGACCGTTGATCAGCACCAGGGACTGCGCGTATCCCTTCGCCTGCAGCACGAGTTCCGCCTGGGTCTCCGCCGCTATCTCCTGATCCAGTGTGATCAGAGCCTGCTCGGCCTCTTGTCGGGCCAGTGATGAGGAGGCAGAGCTCTCAACGATGGCTTGCAGTTGCGCGGCCTCCTGGCTCTGTGCCTTCTCCTGCTCCAGCGCACCCTCACTGAAGTACGAAGAGGAGTTGGTCACAGACGACGCCGGCTGGGAGGCCGACCTTGCGACGACCGACGTGGTGCTCCGTTCGGCCGTTTTCGTGGAGTGAGCCGTTACGTCCGTTGTATGCCCCTTGGAGGCCACCCCGGCTTCGCTCCAATTGCGCACGACCACGAACACCCCCAGCGCGACTAGGGCCAAAAACACCAGAAACGAGAACACCTTACGGCGCAACGTCATCGCGTCTCGCCCTCCCCTGCCGGAACGACCTCAATCGCATACAACGGTGCCCCGGTCGCTGCCGCCACCGCCTGGGTGATCTCTGCCGCCACCGCCTGATCCGTCGCCCCTGATGCCACCACCAGCACACCATCCACCAGAGCGGCGGAGGTACCACGAATGAGGGGCGCCCCGCCCGAACCCGTGGCGGGCTCGGTGCTCGAGGTGCTGCTGCCGCTCTGTTGCACCTTTTCCGCATACTCGGTCATGGGCCCGGACGTCAGGTGCACGCGTACCGTCACGCTCCCAGCTCCAGCGATCGCCTCTAAGGCACTCTCCAGGGCTGCATCCATCGTCTCTTCCTCCGCTAAGAGCGGATCGGTACCTTCCCCGGTGGCACTCGGCACCGCCCCGCTCACCGTTTGCACCGCCGCCGGTCGTGCCGCGGATCCTGGGTGGATCCATAACAGGGCCGTCCCCAGCACAAAGAGGCCCGCCAACCAAGCCAGCATCCGCCGTTCTCCCCTTTTGAGGTTCCAGAACTGCCACCGCACTGCTTTGCCCCCCCTCACTTTCCCGTCACTGCAGGCG
>JAJYVN010000251.1 GCA_021791995.1 Bacillota bacterium | reverse complement strand
GGTGTTGGGTGGGCGGCCCCTGTACACCCGCGAAGACCGCAAACGGCACCTGCGTGCCTTGTGGGGAGAGCAGGTGGCTGCCCTGACCGTGGCCGATGCTCGCTCGCGCCGCCGCTGGCCCGAGACGGCCAAGACCGCGCGTCTGCTCGTACTCTGGCACGGTGACATCGACAACGCCGGCGAGACGGGACAGGCCGATACCGACTTCCAGGCCATCGACGGAGACCTGGGAGACATCGTCGCTGTGATGGGCCGGTTGCGTTCGGCGGGCTTCACCCGAGTTGTGATCGCGGCCGACCACGGCTTCCTGTTTCTCGAGCCGCCTCCGGGATCGGAGCGGACACTCAGGGCTCCGGAGGGGGGGGCCAAGTGGAAGCTCGACCGGCGCTGCTGGGCGGGACAGGGCGGCGACGAACCCCCGGGTGCTCGGCGGATTTCCTTCGCAGAACTCGGGCTGAGTGGTGAGGGGGCATGTGTCTTTCCCAAGGGGCTGGGGGTCTTCGAGGCCCCACTCCAGAAGGCCTATGTGCACGGGGGCTTGTCTTTGCAAGAGCTCGTGATCCCAGTGATCACGCTGCGGCTAGAACCAGAACGGAAGCCCGCCGCTACCACCCTGCTCCCGGGAGCCAACGAGGATCCTCTGCGTGCACCGGCCGGTGGGGGCTCAGTTGGAGCACCCGGGTTGGACTGGGGTGCCCGGCCCGTGACCAGTCGTATTGTGAAGGTGCGCGTGCGGTGGACCGCCGCGCCTGGGTCTGGCGGGCCGTGGCGCCTGGATTGGTTAAGGGACGGCACGGCGTTGCAGAGTGCCGGCGTGCGGTTGTCTGGTCCCGGTGGGCTGGAGGGCGAGGCCGTGTTGGAGTTGCCGTACTCGCTTGAGGGCAACGGGCGCGCCACGTTGCGCCTAGTGGACGAAGCGACCGGCCTCGCGGTGGCTCAGGCCCAAGATGTGGAGTACGATTTCCTGGTTTGACCGAGGGTGGGACTACCACCACCTCCCGCGAAGTGAGGCTGCTCTGCCCAGCGTGGCCCTACATGCCGTCATTGTGACCATACTCAGGGCGCCGAGGAGGGCCGGCGATGGCGGAGGAGATTGACCGTAAGCTGGCCGCGACCTTTGCAGGCAAGGTCGTCCACAAGGACCTCGTGCGCCGGGTCAAGGTGGGCGCCAACGTCCCGGTGTATGTCTTGGAGTATCTACTGGGCAAGTACTGCGCGTCGGACGACCCCCAGACCCGCGAACTGGGTTTGGTCGTGGTGCAGGGGACCCTGACGGAGAAGTACGTGCGCCCCGACGAGGCGCAGAAGGCGCAATCCCGGGTTCGCGAAGAGAAGGCCCACAGCTTCATCGACAAGATTCGGGTGCGGCTCTCGGCGGAAGAGGACATCTACTGGGCGGAATTGGCCAACTTCGGCGACCGGTTTGTTCATATCCCCGACGAGATCGTCCGCAGCTACGATCGGCTGTTGGAAGGCGGCATCTGGGCCGAGGTTGCGCTGGAGTACCGCTTCGACGACAGCGAGACACGGCGGCGCAGTCCTTTTCACATCACCGGGCTGAAGCCCATCCAGTTGGCGTCGTTCCGCATGCAGGAGTATGCAGACGGTCGGAAGGCATTCACGCGCGACGAGTGGCTCACCGTGCTGCTCCGGTCTGTGGGGATCGAGGCCGAAGCCTTCGATGCGCGGCAGCGGCTCCTCCTGCTTTGTCGACTGCTGCCCCTGGTGGAGCGGAACTACAACTTCATCGAACTGGGGCCCCGCGGTACGGGGAAGTCCTTCGTCTACCGAGAGGTGTCCCCGTACAGCATCCTTGTCTCTGGAGGACGGACCACGGTGGCCAATCTCTTCTACAATATGGCGACAAACCGCGTAGGGCTCGTGGGGCTATGGGACGCTGTTGCCTTTGACGAGGTAGCCGGCTTGGAGTTTGGCGACAAGACTGCCGTGCAGATCCTGAAGGACTACATGGAGGCGGGCTCCTTCAGCCGTGGGCGCGAGGAGATCTCGGCCGAGGGATCCCTGGCCTTCATCGGCAACCTCAACCAGCCGGTGGATGTCGTCCTGCGCAGTTCCCACCTCTTCTCGCCGCTACCCGAGGCCATGCAGGACATGGCGCTCATCGACCGCTTCCACTTCTACCTCCCCGGCTGGGAGGTTCCCAAGTACCAGACGGCCTTCTTCACCGACCACTACGGATTTGTCACGGACTACCTTGCCGAGGCACTCCGCACGCTACGCAAGCAGAACCGGGCGGATGCCCTGGACTCGCCCTTCGCGTTGGGCGCCCATCTCAATGCGCGTGACGCCAAAGCGGTGCGGAAAACCGTCTCGGGGTTGCTCAAACTCCTACACCCGCATGGTGAATGGACGGACGGGGAGTTGCGAGAGTACCTGGAACTTGCACTGGAGGGACGCCGACGAGTCAAGGAGCAACTCAAGCGGCTGGGGGCCTTCGAGTACTACCAGACGAGCTTCTCCTACTTTGATCGTGAGACCCAGCAGGAGCGGTTCGTCGGGGTGCCCGAAGAGGGGGGGCGCAACCTTATTTCGGCGGAGCCCCTCGCGCCCGGCACGGTCTATGCGGCGACCGTCGACGCCGAGGGCGTGGTGGCGCTCTTCCGTGTTGAGGTGGCCGTTGCCTCGGGCACTGGCCGCCTACGGACGGCAGGCGGTCTGGATCATGCGCTGAACGAGTCGCTGCGTCGGGCAGAGGCCTTCCTCCGCACGCATAGGGTGGCATTGGGCGTGGCCAAGGAAGGGGAGTCTTCTGATCTGACCGTCCAGTGCATCGACCTGCTCGGCGGCCGCTCGGGAGCGGAGATCGGAGTCGCCTTTTTTGCGGCTATGGTATCAGCGTTGCGGCGGCAGGCTGTTCAGCCCGCACTGCTCACCCTGGGGGACCTCACTGTTCACGGTACTCCGCGAGGCCTGCCATCGCTCATGGAACCGCTACAGGTGGCGATGGACAACGGAGCCAAGCGGGCCCTGATCCCGCTGGAGAACAAGCGACAGTTCTTCGAGGTGTCCGGGGACGTGCTGGAGAAGGTTGATCCAGTGTTCTACTCTGACTGCCTGACGGCGGCGGCCAAGGCCATGGGCGTGGCGTGAGGGCTGTCTCGACGGTCTCGGGCGGAACCGCCGTGGTTCTGGAGCGATGGTGGGGCGTTGCGTTACGGCTGACTTCCCGATACAACTCACGTACACTTGTTTGCAGTCCGCATGGAAGCGGACAGGCGCTGGCGAGGCTCGTCTGCCCGTGTCGGTGCCTTCGGGATGGCTGCCTGCCTCAGAGGGGGCGCCAGATCGGCGGCGGTGCGGCGCAAGGGCGGAGCCCAGTTGGCAGCTCCGTCCCTTAGGCAAGGAGCGATACCACGATGGCCCGGAGCGACCTCCTGATCAACCTTGTGAGAGCGGGCGTGGCCGGTGACGGCCATATGCTTCGGCGCACGGTGGAGGCGATTGTCGCGGAAGAACGGGGCAAGCAGCATCACGTACTGGCGGAACGGCTGGTGCGGGAGATCGAGGCCAAGCCGGTCAACGGCGCTACGAATATGCCCCGGTGCGCCTCCGAAGTTGCGGTGAAGGCCCGTGAGTACGTAACCGAGATCAACCCTCGTCGCTACCTTTCGGACTTGGAGTTACCGAGTCCGACTCGCACTGCGGTGGACCAGTTGATCGAGGAGCAGCAGCGCGCCAGCATCCTGCGTGCGCACTCGTTAGAGCCCCGTCACCGGGTGCTGCTTGTGGGGCCACCCGGAAACGGCAAAACAACCCTGGCTGAGGCCATCGCCGAAAGTCTGGCAGTGTCTCTCCTTGTGGTCCGGTACGAAGCGATGGTGGGAAGTTTTCTAGGGGAGACCGCAGGGCGACTACGGCGCGTGTTTGATTATGTGCGGACCATGCCTTGTGTTTTGTTCTTTGACGAGTTTGATGCTCTGGGTAAAGAGCGTGGGGATACTCACGAGACCGGTGAGATCAAACGTGTGGTCACGTCCCTCCTGATGCAGATCGACGATCTTCCTAGCTACGTAGTGGTTGTAGCCGCCACCAATCACGCCGAACTCCTGGATCGTGCCGTGTGGCGGCGGTTCCAGTTGCGCTTGACTCTCCCAGCGCCGACGTCGCAGCAACTCGCCTCCTTTATCGACCATTTGGCGCACCGCGCTGCTACGGATCTGGGCATGCAGGCGGAGACGATCGTGCGGGCAATCGGGAAGGTAAGTTACGCCGAGGCGGAAGAATTCTTTCTAGACGTCCTACGCCGCAAGGTATTGGCATCATCCCGATGCGTCCATGGCAGAAATCATCCGGGACCAAATCAGACTGTGGGAACGGAGGGCGCAAGGCAAACGCGGCCCCGGTGGGGAGGGTGAACACGATGCCGGAAGCCCCGGAACGCCCGCTCCTTAGACTTCCAGCCGCTGAGTCGGACAATCCACCCGAGCGGCATGGGGGGGGTAGTCTCGCCTATCCGAGCCGAGAGCGGCAGCGTAATCGACTGGGTCCAACGTTCAAACGGCTGAACGATGTGGTTGGTGACCC
>JAJYVN010000250.1 GCA_021791995.1 Bacillota bacterium | reverse complement strand
GGCCGTTCTTGATGCCGGTGGAGGACGTGTTCTCCATCACCGGACGGGGCACTGTGGCGACGGGCCGGATTGAGCGCGGCCAGGTCAAGGTTGGGGAAGAAGTCGAGGTTGTCGGTCTCGCCGACAAGCCGCGTAAGACGGTCGTTACGGGTGTTGAGATGTTCAATAAGCAACTCGACTCAGGGATGGCCGGGGACAACGTTGGCACGCTGTTGCGAGGCATTGAGAAGACCGACATCGAGCGTGGCCAGGTGCTGGCGAAGCCGGGGAGCATTCACCCACACAAGCAGTTTCACGCCGAGGTCTACGTGTTGACGAAGGAGGAAGGCGGTCGGCATACCCCGTTCTTCAATGGATATCGTCCGCAATTCTACTTCCGCACAACGGACGTCACCGGTAGCATCACACTCCCGGAGGGGACCGAAATGGTGATGCCGGGGGATAACGTGACGATGGGGGTCGAGCTGATCGATTCCATCGCCATCGAAGAAGGTCTGAAGTTCGCGGTTCGCGAGGGTGGGCGGACCGTCGGAGCTGGCGTGGTCACCAAGATCGATGCGTAGCAGGGGGCAGATGCATGCCGGCGCAGAAGATTCGGATTCGGCTGCGAGCCTTTGATCACGGTATCCTGGATGCCTCGGCGGGCAAGATCGTGGAGACCGCGCGGCGGACTGGTGCGAATGTGGCCGGTCCGGTGCCGCTGCCAACGGAGAAGACGGTCTATACGGTGTTGACGGCGCCGAACGGTGAAAAGGATATCCGCGAGCAATTTGAGATGCGAACGCACAAGCGGCTGATCGATATCATCGAGCCGACGCCCCGGACGGTCGACGCCCTGATGCGGCTCGACTTGCCTGCAGGTGTCGACATCGAGATTAAGTTGTGAGCGCGGGGATTCGGACCTGGACGAGGAGGGGCCAATGTGCCGACGACCGCGAGGGGGCTCCTGGGGCGCAAACTCGGGATGACCCGCGTCTTCGATGAGGAGGGCCGGCAGATACCTGTCACTGTTGTGCAGGCCGGTCCGTGTGTGGTGGTGCGGCTGCGGACGGTCGATCGCGACGGCTATGCCGCGGTTCAGATGGGGTACGGGCGGCGGAAGGCCTCGCGAACGAATCAGCCGCTTGCCGGTACCTATCGGAAGGCGGGAGTTGCGCCGGCGCAGGTGCTGCGGGAGTTTCGTTGGGATGGCGAGCCCCCGGCGGTCGGGTCTGCGATCGCGGTCGACATCTTCAGCGCCGGAGAGCTCGTGGATGTGACGGGGCGGAGCAAGGGGAAGGGCTTTGCGGGCGTGATCAAAAGGCATCATGCACGGCGCGGCCCAATGTCGCACGGAAGCAAGTACCACCGCCGGGTGGGGTCGCTGAACGCAGGAACGACACCATCCCGCGTGTTCAAGGGCCGGCAGATGCCTGGTCGGATGGGAGCGCGGCGGGCGACTGTGCTAGGCCTTGAGGTTGTGCGCGTGGATGCTGATCGTCAGTTGCTTCTGTTGCGTGGTGCGGTTCCAGGTGTGCGGGGTGCGTATGTCGCGATCCGCTCGGCAAACCGAGCGGGGGCGTGAGCGAATGAGGCCAGGACGCCGGTGGCGTCGGCCGTGTGAGGAGGGAATCCGTTGCCGACAGTCCCCCTGTACAATATGCAGGGTGAAGTGGTGGGGGAGCAGGAGCTCTCGGAAGCGGTGTTCGCCGTCCGGGTTCCGGAGAAGCTCGTCCATCAGGTTGTGATCGGTTACCTCGCCAACCGCCGCCAGGGAAATGCGCAGACCAAGACCCGAGGAATGGTCTCCGGCGGTGGACGCAAGATGTGGCGACAGAAGGGAACCGGGCGGGCACGGCAGGGGAGCAGTCGTGCCCCACATTGGAAGGGTGGCGGGGCGGTGTTTGGCCCACACCCGCGGGACTACCGCCAGCGCCTGCCGAAGGCGCTGCGGCGCACGGCGCTGCGTGGGGTCCTCTCAGCCCGGGTCGCGGGGGGGGAGTTCCGCGTTTTGGACGCGCTGACGTTCGATGCACCCAAGACGTCGGCCTTCGCTGCGATGCTCGGTAAGCTGAGCCTGCGGGATGATCGGACCCTGGTGGTGACGGGCACGACCAACCGCGAAGTCTACCTCTCCGGGCGCAACATCCCTGGGGTTGCGGTCATGTCGGCCGCGGACCTCAATGCGTACGCCGTACTGCGCGCGCGCAGCCTGATTATGACGGCGGATGCGGTCGCTGTCGTTGAGGGGGTGCTCGGTCGTGACCGCTCGTGAGATCATCGTGAGGCCGATCATTTCGGAGAAGAGCATGGACGGGATGCGGGATGGACGCTACACGTTCGTTGTGCACCTCAATGCCAATAAGATCGAGATTCGACAGGCGGTTGAGGAGATTTGGAAGGTAAGTGTCGCTGCTGTGCACACGATGCGCTTCCGTGGAAAGCCACGCAGCGTGATGAACCGGTTTTCCGGTCGAACCGCTGGGCACAGGCCGGCGTGGAAGAAAGCCGTTGTGACGCTTCGTCCCGGCGAGCGGATTCCGTTCTTCGAAGGCATGCTGTAGGGCGATACGGAGGTAGGACATGAGCGTTCAGGCCTATAAGCCGACCTCACCCGGGCGGCGGAAGATGACGGTGATTGATCGGCGGCGCACCGGGCTCTATGCGGGGCGACCGTTGAAGTCCCTGGTGCGGCCGTTGCCGCTGCGGGCGGGGCGGAACGCACAGGGCAAGATTACCGTCCGGCATCGGGGCGGCGGGAATAAGCGATTGTATCGAGTGATCGACTTTCGCCGGGACAAGCGCGGTGTGCGTGCCGAGGTGGTGCGCATCGAATACGACCCGAACCGGTCCGCGCACATTGCCCTGCTCGCGTATGCCGACGGGGAGATGCGATACATTCTGGCGCCGGTTGGATTAAAGGCGGGCGATGCGGTTTCGTCCGGTCCGGAGGCAGATATTCGACCGGGGAACGCACTTCCGCTGGAGCGGATCCCGACCGGCACGATGATTCACAATGTCGAGATTCAGCCAGGGCGGGGCGGTCAACTTTGCCGTGCGGCCGGCACGGCGGCGCAACTCGTCGCGAAGGAAGGGCGCTATGCGCACGTGCAGTTGCCTTCGCGTGAGGTGCGCCTGGTTCTCGTGGAGTGCACTGCGACCGTCGGGCAGGTTGGGAACACCGATCATGAAAACGTGCGCATCGGCAAGGCGGGGAAGACGCGGCACCTCCGCCGCCGCCCGCAGGTTCGCGGTTCGGTGATGAATCCGGTGGACCATCCGCATGGCGGAGGCGAGGGGAAAGCGCCGCGCGGGCGGCATCCCGTAACGCCGTGGGGCAAGCCGGCGCTTGGGAAGAGGACAAGGGCTCGGAGCAAGGCGAGCAACCGCAATATCGTTCGGTCTCGCCACCGGACCTAGGAGGGGGGCGCGGACAATGGGACGCTCGGTGAAGAAGGGGCCGTACGTGTTGGAGTCCCTATTGAAGAAGGTGAATGTGCTGAACGCCTCGGGCGAGAAGCGCATGGTGAGGACGTGGGCACGTGCGTGCACGATTGTGCCAGAGATGGTGGGGCACACCTTGGCCGTGCACGACGGTCGGAAGCACGTGCCGGTCTATATCGTCGAGGATATGATTGGGCACAAACTGGGGGAGTTTGCGCCGACCCGGACCTTCCGTGCACATGGGCACCACACCGAGCGGTCCACGTCGCTCAAGTAGTTAGCTCGGAGTCGCTTTTGAAGGGGTGGCGTCGATGGGATCGCGTCCAGAGACCACGGAGTGGGGACAGCAGGCAGAGGCGCGGGCCCGGTACGTGCGGGTACCGCCGCGCAAGGCGCGCGCTGTGTGTGCGGTCATCCAGGGGAAGCCCGTGGGGGAAGCCATGGTGCTGCTGCGCTTTCTCCCGCAGCAGGCGGCCGGGGTGGTGGGGAAGGTTCTCCGGTCGGCGATCGCCAACGCGGTGCAGAATCTGGAACTGGATCCGGACGGTTTGTATGTCGCAAGTGCAACCGCAGATCAGGGGCCGGTGAGTAAGAGGGTGCACCCGCGGGCGCGGGGTCGACCCTTTCCGATCCTGAAGAGAACAAGTCACGTCACAGTCGTTGTGCGCCAGCGGAACGTGACCTGAGGCCGTTTGGCCTCGAGAGCGGTAGGGAGGATTTGCATTGGGCCAAAAGGTTCATCCGAAGGGCTTTCGCCTGGGGATCGTATACCCGTGGGATGCACGGTGGTTTGCGGATAAGGACTTCCCGGACTTGTTGGAGGAGGACCTGAAGATTCGACGCCACCTCAAGGCGCGGTTGCGCGATGCTGGTGTGGCGCGGATCGAGATTGAGCGCGCCGCGAACCGGCTCAAGGTCACCGTGCATACCGCCAAACCGGGCATGGTCATCGGGAGGCAGGGCACGGAGGTGGACCGGCTGCGAGGCGATCTGGAAGCAATGACCAAGCGGCAGACCACACTGAACATCGTTGAGGTGCGTGTGCCGGAACTGGATGCGCAGTTGGTCGCCGAGGGTGTGGCCTTGCAATTGAGCCGACGAGCACGGTTTTTGTATGTGATTAAGCGAGCTGCGCAGCGGACGATGCAACGGGGAGCTCGCGGTGTCAAGATTAAG
>JAJYVN010000249.1 GCA_021791995.1 Bacillota bacterium | reverse complement strand
TGGCACGATCTACGCGATGCGGTAGGATGGGAAGAACCTCAATCGTGGCACCGCGCTGAAGCTGACGGACACCCCGCAGGTGTTCACGGAGTCGGCCAAGGCGGTCAATCCCAGTGGACCGGTGGAAATTCAGGCCCGGATCAATGCAGGACCTGCCAATGTCTACTTCAATGAGGTCACCTGTGTGGCTGGCTCCACTGTTACCATTCCGGTGGAGGCGGTGAGCCTATCGACGAGCCCCGCAGGCAGCAACACCTCTTCCAGCAGCAAGACCTCCAGCAATACTCCGGCCGCGCCCGGTCCAACCCCGGCTCAGCTTGCGGCCCAGGCGGAAGCCATGCGAGCGTTTCAGAGGGAGCTGCTATTGGATTCGTCGTCCTACGATCCCATCATGAACCCCACGAGTGGCACCGCGAGTGGAGTCGATCTCGCCGTGCTGGAAATGGAAGCGTCCAAGGTCCCCGCGACGGGTTTGCGCTACCAAGCGATTGAGCGTGAAATCGGCGCCATTAAGGAGGCTTTTCCCGGAAGCGTACCGTCCTCCCTCTCTGGACTGACCCTTTCCGCCGTCTCGCCTGGTGGACAGCCAATCTTTGTGCTCCAGGACGGCACGGGTACGTCATCATCTCCAATCAACATCGGTGCATTGTGGACCGCCGCCGTTGGTGGCAACATCGGAGCGGCTATCGAACTCGCTGCTCTGGGGTTGGTCGGTCCATGGAAGCTCTGAAGGAAACCGGGTGGGTGTAAGCGTTCAAGGGGGGATACGGGAGCGGGGCTGAGCGAGCTGCTTCCAGAGGTGGAGGGGGCTGGACAGCGGACGAGCGGATATAGTGCGGTGTATGCTGGGTCGACGGGCGAAGCGAGATCAGGCAGTGGGGAGCGACGGTGCAACGGGCGGAGGGACTGCGCCCACCCCGGCAGCAGTGCCCGATGATGGATGCTCGCACGTGCAAACGATGTTCCACCTGTTGTCCGTTGGATCACGCCAGCAACCTTTGTTGTTGCTCATCGGTGGTCTCCAACCGTTCTGATTTCCGCATCGCTTTTTTGCACCCGCCCCATCGCCACCTCTGCAACTCAGCATGAGGCGTGGGGCGCGAAATGTCCCGTGGTTTTTCTCTGCCGCATGGGGAACGAACTTCTGGGACTAAGCATTAGGGGAAGCCGCTTTTCTCGCCCCGTTTGCTGCCGGGTCGGCCAAAGGCTGCGGCGTTTTCCTGGGTGTCCGGGACGTCAAGCGTTGTGCCATCCAGGGCCATGACCCGCCAGCGGTCACGGAAGGAGCCCCTGCGGATCTTGGGCATACCCAGTGGGCGTAGAAGCTCATCGAAGAGCGCCCGCAAAGCCGCTTGCCGGATCCGCTGACGGTCCGTCGCGATAGCGCTCTTGGTGGGTATATGTCAGTTGGCGGACCAAGCGCCCGCCGCGTTCAGCTCTTCGCTCAGGCGACACATCACCTCGCGGTAGCCGTGCCTGCTGCAGAGCGTCATGGAAATCACGTAATAGACGATAAGCCTTGCAGGCAGCGGACGCTTGCGCTCTTCCTGGCATTCGGCGGCTGCAATGGCTGCATCCATAATCTCCGCCGGGAAGAGTCGCGCCAAGGCACCGAGGCAGAACCGGTCTTCGGCCGAAATCGCTGGAGGGACGTGCTTGTTTTACATGACCAAATTGGTACCGCGCCCGCTGTTCTCGGTCTAGCCCAGATCTGGTCACGTAACGCTGGCACCCGCCGATCGCCTTCGTGCTCGCTCGCCCTCGTCCGCTCGCACGGTTTAGCTTTTTGACGCTATCTGAACGGTATTCGCTTTAGCCGTGGGGAGCAGGTCAAGATGGAAATGTGTTGTTGGGATGTAAGGAGGTACTGCCCGCACCGGCGAGGAATCCGGGGCTGCTACGCTTCTGGTCGCTGATGATTGGTATTCCGCTGCAGATGGTCCCTCCCTGCCGCAAATGTCGGCCGCTGGCTGCGTGGAACTGCTGTGGCGCAAGGAGTGATGAACGGTTGGCGAAGAGCTCTGCCGGAACGATGTCGATGGGAATGCGAACGCGTCGCATTAACGAGGCCGTAGCGATGCGAGTCACTGTGATCACGACCAGCATGTGGTTTCTGTATGGGTTAGTTCTGTTTGTTGGGCTTTGGATGCGCTTTGCCCCATCGTTGCACCTCGATACCGCCCCCTCCTATCCGGTCATGCTGTATTGGGTTAACCTCTTTCAGGCCCTGATGCTGCCGGTGCTCGCCGTCGGCCAAAGTGTCCTCAGCCGAGCAAACGAACATCGCATGGTACACGAGGCAGAAGTGATTGATCGCTTGGATCGGCTCACCCAGCAAATTCTTGCGCTTGAGGAGGAGCACGCGGTCGGTCGCGTGGACCACCAAGCGTATGCAGTCGCAGTCATGGAGCAGTTGAACACCATTGCCCAACACCTCCCAGTGCCATCCGATGGACCCAGTGCGGATGCTTGAGGAGGGATTGATCCGTTTGTTGCACCGCAAGCGGGAGACAAATGCTGTTCGGGATGCCTCCATCCCCCTCATGCGGCTGCCACTGCGGTTTCTTTCCCCTTGCGGCGCGGGAACCCAACATGCACCGGGAGCGTCCACTGATGTGACAATAACCGAAGGGGGTTGCAGGGATGCGCCGAACAATTTCCGCGTCCCTGGTGGCGTTAGCGGGATCCGTTCTCCTGCTCAGCAGCACATCTGGCGCCGCCGCAGTGAGCCGGTCCACCCCAGCTTCTTTGGTCGAGTCGATAAGCGGAGCGAAAGCTGCAAGAGACAGGACACAGTCCGTTGCCGGGGAAACCTCCGGAGGGTCTACGCTTCCACTGGGGTGTTTCGTTGCTACGGCCGCACAAGAGTCAGGCTCTCAGGAGTTCAGCGCTCCATCTCGGTCTCTCCCCGCCATACCACCCCCCACGTCGGAGGCCTCAGGTAGTGTGCTGGTTTCTCCGAAGGTCGTGGGCGAAGAGGACAACGGTGATACCGTTAACCTCCAGGTGGGCCAGTCGTTCGTATTGGAGTTGCCCAGTGTCCAATGGTGTGTGACCATTACGGATCCTGCAGTGCTGGCGCAGGAAAACGTGTCTGCCGCATCCGGAATCCAAGGCACGTTTAAGGCGATGGCGGTGGGTAGCTCTGAGTTGATTGCCGTGGGCCACTTCCCGCCGTGCGAACCATCCCCCCGAGTGTGCTTTTTGCCGACCATCCCGGTGTTGCGGATCACGGTCGTGGTGTCCGATCCTGGTGTGAGTCCAAATGCCAGTATGGGGCCACTCGCCATGGTCCAAGGAAACATTATACAGGTGACGGGCAGTACTGTGGTCATTGATACACCGCCGAATGTCGTTCACTGCCCTTCCAATCAATTCTGCCCGACGCCCATTGTCGCGAGTCGCCCGATCTCGGTTGACTTGACGCGGGCAACCTTCTTCACGGATGCCGGTCAGACCACGGAGCGTCCGATCCTTACGGACGGCGAATTGCTCACTGCGACCGGGGCGTTTACCAACAGCGTGGTTGGCACCTTTGAGGCAGAAGACGCGATCGCTGGATCGGCAGAGGGATAGGGGGTAGGAACGAGCGGGATTGTTTATCATCATAACATACGATGATAAGATACAATGGCTCCATGAAGCTCTCGGACTGGGCCGGAAGGAACGGCATCGCATACCAGACCACATGGAAGGGGTGGAAGAGTAGACCCCGCTGCTTGAGATTACTCGCCGGTGATCGGATGATGAGCCTATGATAAGGGAGCAGATGCTCTCGACAGGGCAGGCCGCAAAACGGCTGGGCATCTCTGTCCGCACGATTTACCGATGGCGGGCGGCCGGCCGACGAGTGCCGATCACTCGTTTGGAGAGTGGGCAGCGTCGATTTTCATCTCGGGATGTCGATGCTTTACTGCGGTTGACGGCCCACGATCAGGACCGCTGCGCGGTCTACGCCAGGGTTTCCTCGGAGAAACAAGCGGAAGCTTGGAAAAGGCGCTTCAGGCACCGAGAGAGGGAGGATGGCCAGCCAGGTGTTTCGCTCCGAACGAGATCCGACGGTGCAAGAGCCGAGGTTTTTGGCCAAGGCGGCGAGCCGCCCGTCCTGCCTTCCATGGGGGTCTGGCTTTGTGCAAGCGCCCTTTGGACGCGGGGAAGCCCGTGTCACACGCGGCGGAACTGCTGTGAAACGCGGAGAAGCCGCAACGGGCATGGATCCATGAGGTTTCCACGTGGTGCGGGCAGGAGGCTTTGCGGGAGCTGGACCGGGCGTTCGCCAACTCCTGACGTGTGGCGGCGAGGAGGGGCGCCGCGGCGGCCTCCGGCGCTTCCGTGGCAAGCACGGGCGACGGGAGCTTCCGACTCACCGGTAGCATCAAGGTCCATCCGAGGTCGGTCACGGTGCCGCGTGTGGGGCGCGTGCGAACCGAGGAGATACCCGAGAAGGCTCTATGGCCGCATTCTCTCGCCGACGGTCTAGCGCTGCCCTTTGCCCACAAGTGAGGGCTGGACAAACGGCACCGTAGCGGTTAACGTGTGGGCATGACAATAACGAAGAGCATCTTGCACCGACTTTCCCAAACGGACGCGCTCGATCTCGTGCGCCAG
>JAJYVN010000248.1 GCA_021791995.1 Bacillota bacterium | reverse complement strand
ACATGTTCGCTCTGCGCGATCTACCGCGCCACGCCGCGGCGTAGGCTGGATGCGGGGGAAAGGGGGGATAGGATCGCGCTCGTGACCAAAATGTCCGTTCGGCCGCTGGTGCTCCCATCATGCCGGCTCGCTCCACCATGCCCTCCTACCACCATCGGACCCGCTCTCGATCCAATTCCCAGGAAGATCGCGCCAATGCGGACCCTTGCCACGCCTGTTGCCCTGCTGGTTTCCGTTTGTACTCTGGCTGTGGTTCATCCGCGCCGTTGGTGACAAACCTGTCTGGCCGGACCGTCCCTGGTATACGTGCGAGTGTTCCCCATCCTTTGGCGGGAGCGCATTTCCGCCGTCTCGGCCCCCACCCCCGAGTTGGCCAAATGGACCGAGACGCTGCTCGCCGCTCTTGCCCGCGCTGGCTGACGCACCCCCCGACACGGCCCTTCGCCTGTCACATCAAGCAAACTGCGGCTCTCGACTACCGGCCGACCATACAACCGTCCCCGGACCAAGAACGATTTGTGCGAAACTTCACAGATGCCCGCCGCCACAAATGTGCTTGTGCGGCCCACCCGATCCACGCGCAACTGCAGTGGATACCGACACGGGTGTGATCGCGACGAGTGAGCGCCTGTCGCTGCGCGGCAGGTGTCGGACGGTTCGCTCCGAACCTCCCGATGCAAGAGCGGGGCCGGTGGGACCCCGGCAGCAGAGGGGGCGGTTACGCATTGACGGACAGCCATGAGGTTCGCATCGGCATCATTGGATCTGGGGGCATCGCGGGCGCGCATGCCGAACGCTACAAGAAGGTGCCTGGTGCGCGGGTGGTCGCTGTGGCGGACGTGATCCCGGGTCGAGCTGAACAGTTCATTGAGCGTTATGGGTTCGAGGGTGCGCACGCTTTTACCGACCATCAGGAGATGCTCAAAGAGGAGATGGATGGTGTCAGCGTTTGCACCTTCAACGCCGCGCACTACCAACCGACCATAGACGCACTGCAGGCGGGAAAGCACGTTCTCTTGGAGAAGCCCATGGCGGTCTCCCTGGCGCAGGGGGTCGACATGGTCCGCACGGCCAAGCGCACGGGGAGGATGCTGTCCATTGGCTTTCAGACGCGTTACGACGCCGATGTGATCAACGCTCGTCGGATTGTCGCGTCCGGGGTGCTCGGCCGGATCTACTTTGCCGAGACCGGTGGCGGCCGCCGGAAGGGGATTCCCGGGGGCACCTTCGTGCGTCGAGAGTCCGCCATCGGCGGGGCGATTCTGGACATCGGCTGTTACTCCATCGATACCGCTATGTATGTCATGGGCAATCCAAAACCCCTCACAGTCTCGGCCGTCACCTCCGACCACTTTGGCAAGTCTCCGGTGTATAGCAAGCAGGCCTGGGGTGGCAAAATGCGGCCCGAGGACTTCACCGTTGAGGACTTCGGCATGGCAATGGTACGGCTGGAGGGCGACGCGGTCCTCGTGTTCAAAATCGCTTGGGCAATGCACGCCGACACGCTCGGCGCAACCTTCTTCCTTGGTACCGAAGGCGGCCTGAATATGGACGAGATGCGTCTGTACCGTGATGAGTTCGAACTGGGTGTCCACACCGACCTGCCGAAGACCTCGAGCAATTGGGGTGACAGCTTTTACCGCAAGATCGAGGCATTCGTTGCGGCGATCCGAGCGGGAGGCCCCGCCCCGATCCCAGGCGAGGAGATCCTGCATTCGACGGCGATCATCGATGCCATCTATCGTTCAGCGCAAGAGCGGTCGGAGGTGCGCGTCGAGATTCCGCCGGTCTGAATGTGGTTAGCCGCGCCCAATCTTGGGGACCATGGGGCGTGACTCACTCTCTTTCCTTGTGGGGGGTGCAGGCATGTCCCTCGGGGTTCTCTTGGCCGCTGTGCAGTTTCTGTTCGTGATCATTGTCGGTGCATACTTCTGGAACCTGCTCAAGGGTCAACAGGGCAATAAGGTGGCCGTGCAGCGGGAGTCCCACAAAGAAATGGAGCGGTTGGAGCGGTTACGGAGAATCCATCTGACCGAGCCGCTGTCCGAGCGAACCCGGCCGCGGCAGTTCGCGGATATCGTGGGGCAGGAAGAGGGCGTTCGCGCCCTGCGGGCGGCCCTCTGTGGCCCCAATCCGCAGCATGTGCTGCTGTATGGACCCCCGGGGGTGGGCAAAACGACTGCTGCGCGGTTGATGCTGGCAGAGGCGCGCCTCTGTCCGGCCTCGCCCTTTGGGGAGGCGGCACCCTTTGTGGAACTGGATGCTACAACCGCGCGTTTCGATGAGCGGGGGATCGCGGATCCACTCATCGGGAGCGTCCATGACCCCATCTACCAAGGAGCCGGCCCATTGGGTATGGCGGGAATACCACAACCGAAGCCGGGGGCAGTGACGAAGGCGCATGGTGGCATTCTCTTCATTGACGAGATTGGTGAGTTGCACCCCATCCAACTGAACAAGCTCCTCAAGGTGCTCGAAGACCGCCGAGTATTTCTGGAGAGCGCCTACTACAGCACCGAAGACCCTGCCGTGCCCCTCCACATTCGCGACATGTTCGATAATGGTCTCCCGGCCGACTTCCGCCTGGTGGGCGCAACCACCCGAACCCCGGACGAGATCCCTCCGGCGATCCGCTCGCGCTGCATTGAAATCTTCTTCCGGCCTCTTTTGCCTCCCGAGATTGCGGAGATTGCTGCCCACGCACTCAACCGTGTTGGCTATGCAGCGGAAGAGGGTGCGATTGACTGCGTTCGGCGCTTCGCGGCCAACGGTCGGGAGGCGGTCAATATGGTTCAGTTGGCTGCGGGCCTGGCCCACGCCGACGGCCTGGCGTTGATCCGCACCAAAGACATTGAATGGGTAGCGGAGAGTGGTCAGTATTCGCCCCAGATGGAGCCGAGAATCCGGCCGGTCTCGCAGGTAGGCGTCGTCAATGCTCTCGCTGTTGTTGGCCCCAACGTGGGAAGCCTCTTAACCATCGAGGCCGTGGCGATGCCTGCCGCCAGGGCCTCTGGCGGTATTACGGTGACGAGCTTGGTAGACGAGGAGGAGTTGGGGCAGGGCGGGCGCCGTTTGCGTCGCAAGAGCATGGCGCGCGACTCGTTGGAAAACGTGTTGGTACTGCTCCGTCAGTGTGGGTCTTGGAACCTGCGGGAGTATGACCTGCACATCAACTTCCCCGGGGGTATGCCGGTGGATGGTCCGTCCGCTGGCCTGAGCATGGCGGTAGCGCTGTACTCCGCACTTGCGGGTATTCCGGTGGATCGAACGATCGCGATGACCGGGGAGGTCTCGATTCGGGGGGACGTCCGGCCGGTGGGAGGGATCGTGGCGAAGATCGAGGCGGCGCGGCGGGCGGGTGCCCGGCGGGTACTCATTCCTGTGGCCAACTGGCAAGAGTCCCTGGCCGTGTTCCGGGGAATCGAGATTCTTGCGATTCCTGACTTTACGTCGGCCTTGCGCCTGGCGTTGGTGAATGAAGCAGAGCCAGTGCGGGTGGGCGCTTCCGCTTCGGCCGTCCACCGCCAGGGTGTAGCTGCGGCAGCGAAGGAAGGCGACGAAGCGGTGGTCGTTCCGCTACCGGTGCACACGCTCCCGACGGGCGTCTGACCGAATAGGCGCGGCGCAAGCCCCTGGCTTGCGGCACGGGGATAAGCCACTACGCTGATTCTTTCGTGTTGTGTGTAGTATCTTGTAGAGAATGGAGCGCAAGGCGTACAAGTACCGTTTCGACCCGATCGACGATCAGGCGGGTGAACGGGCGCGGGCCTTCGGCTGCGTCTGATCGGTCCATAACGGGGGCCCAGTGCACCGAGGCATCGTTCAAGCGTCATGAGCGCATTGATGACGCGGAAACGGATCGGCTCTTGGTGCGGATGAAGAGGGACCCAGAGACGTCTTGGCTGGCGGCGGTATCCTGCGTGCCGCGGCAGCAGGCCCTGCGGCACCGGAAGGCGGCCTTCGTGAACTTCTCTGCGGGTTGCGCCAAATGCCCGCGTTTCCACCGGAAGCATGATCGACCAAGCGCCACATACCGTATCGGTCGCTTCCGGCGGAAGCAACCCTCACGCTCGCCCAGTTGAAGGCGCCGCTCGACATCTGCTGGACGCGGGCTCGTCGGTGCAGAACCAACCGGCGTCACGGTCAGGAAGGACCCCGCCGGCCATTCCTTCGTCTCTTTCTCGACGGTAGAGGAGATTGTCCCGTTGCCCGTGGTCAACGCGACTTTTGGCCTCGACCTCGGGTTACGGGATACCGTCGTTCGGAGCACAGGGGAGAAGATGGGAAGCGGACGCTTTGTCCACCGGGACGAGAAGCGGTTTGATCGGGCGCAACGGAGTCTGGCCCGCAAGCAGAAGGGTTCGCGCAATCGCACCAAGGCGTGGTGCAAGGTGGTC
Source organism: Bacillota bacterium (assembly GCA_021791995.1). GTDB lineage: Bacteria > Bacillota > Sulfobacillia > RBS10-35 > JAJYVN01 > JAJYVN01. The sequence goes on along the minus strand of JAJYVN010000248.1, from coordinate 215 downwards.
CGCATCCGTGCCTTCGTCGCCGACCGGCGATCGGACTTCACGCACAAACGCAGCACGCGCATCATCCGTGAAAACCAAGTGGTATGCGCGGAGGGTTGGAACGTGAAGGGGATGCAGGTGCGCCGGACGTTGGCCCAGCGTATTGCCGACGTGGGTTGGGGCGCGTTGCTGCGGCACCTGGAGTATAACGAACGGTGGTACGGTCCCACCTTCGT
>JAJYVN010000247.1 GCA_021791995.1 Bacillota bacterium | reverse complement strand
TTACTACCTTATCGCCGAGACACCCTTTGGCCAGGACGGCAACTTCGCGCCTGACTCGTTCATCAAGCGCTACAACTCGGACCTCGCGAACGACTTCGGCAACCTTTTGAGTCGTTCGATCGCGATGATCCAGCGGTTTGCAGGCGGCCGCGTGCCGCAACCGACGGATGGCGGGGACGATGGCTTCGCGGAAGCGGCGGCCGGAGCCGTGCGCGCGATGGCGGATGCGATGGACGGGCTGCGCCTGCATGAGGCTCCCGCAGCCTTACTGCAGCTGTGTTCGCGTGCCAATCGATACGTGGATGCACAGGCCCCCTGGAAGTTGGCTCAACAGGGGGAGGAGATTCGACTCGCGAATGTGCTGTATAACTTGGCCGAGACCACACGCATTCTCGCACTCGCGTTCTCACCCTTCCTGGTGGAGGCGCCTGCGGAGGTGTATCGGCAATTGGGTCTTGACCCGGGCGAGCTCCAGGCCCCCCGATGGGATTCCCTCCGATGGGGCGGTTTGCCCGCCGGTACCCAGGTGCAGCGTGGCTCACCTCTCTTCCAGCGCCTGGATTCGGCGATGGGGTGGCCGGACGACCGTGTACCCGGGGGGGGGACGCCGAAGGTGGCCACCACTGCCGAACCCATTGCGGATCGGTTCTCTGTGGACGAATTCCGGCGTTGGCAGCTCCGTGTCGCAACGATCCTCGAAGCGGAACCGATCTCTGGCGCAGATCGACTCTTGCGACTCCAGGTCGACCTGGGGACCGAGCGCCGACAGATTGTTGCGGGGATCGCCCGACACTACAACCCACAGGAACTCGTTGGTCACCAGGTGGTCGTCATCGCCAACCTGGAGCCGGCGACCATTCGCGGGGTGCGCTCCGAGGGGATGCTCTTGGCAGCTTCGGAGGGCGACCAACTGCGCCTTGTGTCTCCGGACGGCCCCATCCCGGCCGGGAGCGTGGTGCGATGAAGCTGTGGGATACCCATTGCCACATCACGGATGAGGTCTATGACGGCGACCGGTTAGAGGTTCTGGAGAGGGCTGCACAGGTGGGTCTTATTGCCCTTACGACCGTCCTGGCTTCCCCTGCGGGTTGGCGACGGGCGAGTGCGGTGGAAGGCGTAGATGTCCCTCACGTCTATCTCGCTGCGGGGGTGCATCCGCACTCCGCGCAAGAAATCGATCTTCAGGATCTTTCCACGCTGCGGAGTACCCTTGCCCTCCCCGCATGCGTTGCGCTGGGGGAGATCGGTCTCGACTACCACTATGATTTTGCCCCCCGCTCCGTTCAGAAGGCCGTCTTTGTGGCCCAGCTGTGCCTCGCTGCGGAACTGGAATTGCCGATCCTGTTGCATGAGCGGGAGGCTACCTCCGATCTCCTCGAAATCCTTGAATCCGTGGGAGTGCCAACCGCGGGAGGCGTATGGCACTGCTTCTCTGGGGGAGTCGAGACGGCGCAAAGGGCTTGTGAGCTTGGACTGATCCTGGGTTTTGGAGGGCTTGTAACCTTTCGGAGGGGGACGGAAGAATTGCGGGAGGCGGTGCGGTGGTGTCCCTCGGATCGGTTTGTGCTCGAGACTGATGCGCCCTACCTCGCTCCCGTACCCCACCGAGGGAAGCGTAATGAGCCCGCGTGGGTTCGTGAGGTGGCGCACTTTGTAGCGGGGCTCCGGGGACAGGACCTTGATGACGTGTGCCAGACCACGACCCAGAACGCGAAGCGCCTATTCTCCCGTGCGCGGTGGGAGACGTGACGCAGACGGAACTGATTCGGATTCTGCGTCGGCATGGGCTGCGGCCAGGGTATCGCCTCGGTCAGCACTTCCTCGCCAGCGAAGTTGTTCTGGACCGCATCGTTGCGGCGTGCGGCGTTGCTCCGGGCGACTCAGTGTTGGAGGTCGGCGCTGGGGTTGGTACCCTGACGGATCGCTTATGTTTGGCTGGAGCACGTGTCACGGTTGTGGAACTTGACCGATCGCTCGGTCCCGCGTTGCGGGAAGTCCTGGCCGCAGGCCATCGCTCCGAGGGCTACGCGTTGGGGGAGCCTGGGATGGGCGAGTTGTGGCCGCGTGGCGTGCACCTGATTTGGGGGGATGCGGTGCGTCTCCCGTGGGGGCAACTGGCTGCGAGTACGTCGGGCACATGGCGCGTGTGCAGTAACCTCCCGTACTACCTCACCGGCCCGTTTCTGGCATCTTTTCTCCAGGGGGCCCTTCCCTGGACCACGGCGGTGTTTCTGGTTCAGCGGGAGGCTGCGGAACGCATGGTGGCCCAACCCCGAACGAAGGCGTATGGCTCGTTCACCTGCCTGGTGGGATACTACGCTGAGGTGGAGGTACTCTTTGATGTCCCACGCGAGTTGTTTCTCCCTCCTCCGCGCGTGGATTCGGTGGTGGTCCGGCTCCAGCCCCGGTCGCTCTCTCCGGTGTCTGTGCCCGGTGGAGCGTTGTTTCGCGTTGTGCGCGCGGCGTTTGCCCAGCGCCGTAAGACCTTGCGCAACAGCCTTTCCTCCGGGCTCGGTGTGGCGGCAGGTGAGATTGTGGGGACGTTTGAGGCGATTGGTTGGGATGCAAGCGCCCGGGCAGAGGAACTGGGTCTGGGCGAATTCGGTAGGCTCACAGAAGCGCTCCTCGAGCGCGGCCTTGTCTCTTGGCCGGGGGGAGGAGGCTGATTCGTCGAATGAATCAAGGGGTGGCCGCAGGAGCGGCTGCACAGGTCGAGGAATGGGACAAGGAGTTTACCAGCCCGACGCTTGGATCGGTCAGCTTCGACGCGATGTTCACGGAGATTCAGCGTTACGTGCAATCGTCGCCTGAGGATCCATACAAACTCATTGTTGGTGCCGACTCCCAAGCCAAGGAGCAGGAAGTGACTTTTGTCACGGCCATCGTTCTTCATCGTGTAGGCAAGGGGGCCCGCTATTTTTATCAGCGCCACAGCCACCGTCCCATGGCGTCTCTTCGTCAGCGCATCTTCTACGAGGCGTCCTTGAGCCTGACGCTCGCCGGTCGTCTGGCCGAACGCTTGGCGGAGAGCGGCTATGCTAGCTTCAACATCGAGATTCACTTAGATGTGGGCCCGCGCGGGGACACACGCGAACTGATCCGTGAAATCGTCGGGATGGTCACGGGCAGTGGGTTCGACGCCAAGATTAAGCCGGATTCGTTTGGTGCCAGCACGGTTGCTGATAAGTATACCAAGTGATTCTGTGCAAGCACGCCTCGCCGCTACCGATGCGTGATCCGTCCCACAGCCGGCCGGGCCATCCGAAACAAGATCACCGTTGACAGGGCTTGGCGTGAAGGGCCTGTTGGTCGGAGGAAGGCCTACATATTCCCTGTCTTGCGCGAGGAGTTTCCGCGGCCCGGTCCTCGGCTGCCAAGGTTCTGGTCCCGTAGTTACTGATTTGGCATCGTCGGGCACGTATCCGAGGCAACCATCTGGGGTTCTATCGAGCCCCAGACGGGGACGTAATAGGTGGCAAGACCAGCGCGACACGCGCTGTGTGCCGCAGAAGAACAAACAGACCGCAGTTCTGTCCACTGCCTTCAACTTTGTCTGTCGCCTCGGTTGGGACACCAACGAAAGGAACGGCGTCCGCATTCACAGCCCCACAACGACCCGCCCGCACCGGCTAAGTGGAGGGACGTAAGTGGGTATGTCTACCGTGGCAGGGCGCATGACAATCCCCGTTCGGTTTCCCTGAGCACTGCTTCCGTGTGACTCTATGCGATCTCGGTGCGCCGCCCCGTCTGGCCTATCGCAGCACGATCGGGTAGCTGCCAGCGGGCGGCTCTAGCCGACCACCGCTACGATGCCATTTGCTTTTGGGTGCTTGCTCTGCACCTACGCCCGCTATTTTTCTGTCTCGTCCGAATTTGGGCGGGGTCGGGTTGACCTCACGATCGTGAGGAACAAACTGGGATCACGCCATATAATGGGACCACTAGGATTATGGACGGGAAAGAGAAACTCCCCTGATTGGCCCGGTGAACCGAGCCGGTCAATCCCATTCCGGGCTAGGGAGAGGAGTATGACGAGTGGAACGGAAGGCCGGGAGACCGGCAATGAAGCGATGGAACCGATGCGGGCGTGGGCACGGGAGGAACTGCATCGGCGGTTGTCTCCTGGGGCGACGGGCGGCCGAGGTTGAGGACGCTGCACGCAAGCTCAGTCAGGAGTTGTTCGGGCCCGTGGTGGGGCAGGAATGGACGGGATGGGCGGCCGAGGTGCCGTACCGTGGGCTGCGATGCGGGGTGCGTGGCAACGCCCTGCGCGTCGTGGACCGCCGACGGAGGCGGCAACTGACCGGAGTGCAGGGAGAGAGTGTGCTGGAGCGGCCGTATCTGCACTGCAGCTACTGTGGGGTGGGATACGCGCCTGCGGACCAGGTGCTGGGGGTGGGCGCGGGCGCATGGATGCCGTCGTTGACACGAGCAGCAGCACGCTTGGGTATCGAGGTTCCGTTTGAGACGGAGGCAGAGGCGCTGGGGGTACCGGTGCCCACCAAGGATGTGCGCAGAGCCACCGAAGGGATCGGTGTGGTGGCGGAGGCCGAAGAGCAGGCGGCGGTGGACAGGGCGAAGCAATGCAAGGAACAGCCGGGGGAAGCCGGCAGCGACACGCTGGTGGTCGCGGTGGA
>JAJYVN010000246.1:4000-4665 GCA_021791995.1 Bacillota bacterium | reverse complement strand
TCGATTCCGCCCTGAGGCACCATACTTTTCTCCCCGCTCCGTGGGGGGGTTTGCTGTGTACGGCTAATGCGTGATGCCGGAAAACGGCGTCGTTGTGCGATTTCCGGACAGGCCGCAAAGGAGACCTCGGTGGAGAACATCCACCTCGATCGTGACTCGCCTTAGGGACACGCTATCCGATCAGACACGAGGATCGATTGGCTCGTCACCACGAAGCGTCACCATGAGATGAGGTGGTGAAGGATTCACAGGGCGACCGCGTGTAGAGCCGAACCGGATATCGGTCAGCACTGCAGCGCAGTGACTCCTCAAGATCAATAAGGTCAACACCGGACGAGCCGTCGTTGAGGGGTACGAGGCCCCGGAACTTTCCCGGGGTGGGATAGGCCCCGCGATTACGATTTTCTGGCAGGACTACGGGCCGGGGCCGCAAAACACCCACCGTTTCTTGCTCGACGGAAATCACGGGCTCGAAGTCGCCGAAGATCAACAACTCCTTTAGTTGGTCTACGACGCAACGACTCTTGCCGTGAGAAATAAAGACCTTTCGATTTCGGACTTGCGGTCTAGGCAAGGACCCCTCGCTAGTGGAGCCAGCGGGTCGTGGTTCGGATGACTCGGGCTCGTAAGGGACTTCCAGCAGCTCGACAGTTCCATCGGAGGTC
>JAJYVN010000246.1:0-3990 GCA_021791995.1 Bacillota bacterium | reverse complement strand
GGTGATGCTGGGACTCACCGAAGAAGCCCGACTGCACGACGAGTGCGGGTCGTGGCTTCCCGTAGTCACCGGGTGCGGCGACGGTCACCACGCTGCTTCGCTTTAGTCGTCCGTCCAATCGCTAATCTCCCCCATAAAGTGCAGTGCTGCTTGTTCCGCTGGGTCTTCCCGCAGGCTGAGGGATTGCCGCCGACATTCCTTGGCAAACCCGGGGCGACGCGTGTCCGGGACCCATATCTGCACCGGGCTTAACCCTGCCGCACGCAGTCGCCGGCGATGCCCGGCCACTCGCTTTCGGATGGGCTGCATGCCAGAGCCTCTCCATCTGTTACGTGTAACGTTCGTGCAAGCCGCTGTCCAGTCGTGGGCAGGGTTGCGTTCGTGGGTCTCGGGATATATACTTGATATATACCAACGCCTTGTCTAGGGGGCGGTTTCATGGAGCGAGCGAAGATTTTCCAGTCCGGACGGAGCCAGGCGGTGCGCCTACCCAAACAATTTCGGTTTGGCGGCTCGGAAGTCTTTGTGAAACGTGTCGGTAAAGCGGTCGTGTTATTGCCCACGGATGATGCGTGGGATTCACTGGCTCAGTCGTTGCATTTATTCTCGGACGACTATATGGCCGAACGTCAACAGCCATCGGAGCAGCAGCGTGAGGAGCTGCATTGATGCGGTACATGTTGGATACCAACATCTGTATCTATCTCATCAAAAACCGATCAGACAAATTGCTGAATCGCATGCGCGCCTTTCACACGGCTGAGATCGGGGTCTCTGTGGTCACCGTGGCTGAGCTGCAGTATGGCGTTTCGAAAAGTCAACAGAAGGAGCGAAATCAGGTGGCACTCGAGGCGTTCTTGTTGCCTCTTGACATCGCGAATCTTTCTATGGACACCACGTTAGCCTATGGCGAGATACGTGCAGACTTAGAAAAACAAGGACGCCCCATCGGGCCCCTCGACACGCTGATTGCGGCGCATGCCCTATCCCTGGACGTTCCGCTGGTCACCAATAACACGCGAGAGTTTGCGCGGGTCGAGGGATTGCTCGTGGAAGATTGGACATCAACATAGGCCATCCCGCGGCGTTGCGGCTCACGGGGCCCATGGTGCGTGTCAGCGGCGTGCACAGGTTCCGACACTAATCACGTGCCTTCGGGGCGTTAACGCCTTAAGACAGGCGCCAAGTCTTGAACTAAGATGAGTGCCATTTTTTGAGGCTGAGCACGTATATGCGCGGGGAAGGATAGCGCTCGAGAAATCGAGTGGGATGAGCCCGGGGTCAAGTCCAAGTTTGTGTGTAAAAGCGTCCCTCTGGGGGACCGCCGTCAGGCGGTCGCCGTCGACTCCTCGTCGGGGGCGGGCCCCCGCTCCGCCCAATAGGTTTCCAGGTTCACATAACGCCGCCCGGTGCTCCACCCCTCGTGCAGTTCCATCAGCACCGCGCCCAACAGCCGCTCGGCCGACGCTCGGTGCGGGAAGATCCGGATGACCCGTTCCCGCCGGCGAATCTCCCGGTTGACCCGCTCGAGGTCGTTCGTGGTCCGCAGGCGCAGCCGGATCTCGGGAGGATAGGCGAAAATCGCCAGGGCATCCTCGACGCCCGCTTCCCAGATGGCCACCGCCTTCGGAGCCGTGTCCTGGAAGTCGGCGATGAGCTGCTGGCTCAGCCAGTCCGCGCGGCGGCGGTCCGGCGCGTCAAACACAGCCCGCAGCGCCGCGTGGACGCGGGCGTGGAGGGCTTTCGGGCAGGCGTCCGCAACGTTCCGGCTGAAATGGGTTTGGCAGCGCTGCCACGTTGTCCCCTGGAACTCGCGCTGCAACGCCCGCACCAGGCCGGCATGCTGGTCCGAGACGACCAGATCCACGCCCTGCAAACCCCGTGCCTTCAGGTCTTGGCACACGGTCCGCCAGGTCGCCTCGGACTCACTGTCCCCCACCCAGAAGCCGAGGATCTCCCGCTGGCCCGCGGCGTTGACGCCCATCACCACGCAGCCGGCCCGCGGCCGGACGTGCCCGCCTTCCCGGACCCGGAGCACCAGCGCATCGACCAGCAGGAAGGGATACGGCGTCTCCGTGAGCGGCCGCGTCCGCCACGCCGTCACCACCGGGTCGAGCTGCTGGCAGAGCGCGGACACGGCTGATGTCGAGAGCTCCGTCCCGCACAGCTCCTCGGTGATGCGGGTGACCTTCCGCGTGGACACCCCGTTGATGACCATCTCCAGCAACGCCAGGACGAAGGCTTGCTCATGCCGCTGGTACCGGGCAAAGAGGTCCGGGCTGAAACTCCCGTCCCGGAGTCGCGGCACCCGCAGGGTCAGCGAGCCCACCCGCGTGGTGAGGGGCCGATCATAGGTCCCGTTCCGATACCCCTGGCGGTCCGGAGTCCGCTCGTAGGGGGCGGCCTGCAACGCGTCTTGCGCTTGCGCCTGTAGCACTTGGTTCAGGACCTGCTCTAACAACCGGGCCACCCCGCCGTCTCCCACAAACAGGCGCTGGACAACGTCGTCCCCCAAGGTAATCTGGTACTGAGCCATTGGTCTCTCCTCCAGGATTGATGGGTTTGATCGCTAATCAATCTACCAGAGGGATCAATGGCTCTCGACGTTGTCCGAAAGCCATCGGGCTTTTACACAATCATACGGACTCTACTGAGCCCGGCGTCACCACGGCGTCACCAGGAGCGTCTGGAAACCAGGATATTGGAGCAACCCCGTAGACATTGGGGATCCCGGAAGCCCGTGTCTAGAGCAGATTCCAGCGACTCCAGCATCGGGGTAGACCCCTTACCTTAGATCTGAAAATCCTCGTGTCGGCGGTTCGATTCCGCCCTGCGGCACCACTTAAATTTGAAGCCCTGCAACGCTTGCAGGGTTTTTTCATCGTCGGCGTTGAGTGGCCGTTTAGTGACGGCGTCACCAGGAGAAGAAATCAGCCGTTAGGCATCGAGTTGCGAGGTCCCCCCAAGCCTTACGGCGCCTCACTTTCGGGAGCATCGGTAGAACTGGACGGCGTCACCACGGCGTCACCAGGAGAATAGCGACCCCAGTTTTGGAGGCCAGCTCTTGAATACCGTACGAGGCCGAGCATGCTGTACCAGGGGTCACCATCCAGAGGGTTCCGTGAGATCCGTCGGCCGTTACAGGGGATCCTGTCACGAGAGTGGTCTCATGCCGAAGAGAGCTACTGGCATCGTTCATCCGTCGAGGCAGCTCTTTCAGGTGGTATCCGAACGGACGATAACTCGCGGCGCGGCGGCGATACATTCGGGTCAGCGCGGGAATTGCGGTGTCAACATAGTCGTAGACGATGACATCGCGCTTCTCGGCATGGTCGCGGTGTAGCCGACCGATGTATTGCTGGAGGACATTCCGCCACGAGACGGGGGCCGCAAGGAACAAGGTGTCCAGTCGAAAGAGGTCGAACCCTTCGCCCACAAGACGGCCCGTGGCTAGAATCACACGACCTTGGGGTGGCGGCGGAGTCGTCAACTGACCCCGGATCCAGGAGCGGACGCGGGCACTGGGTTGGCTACTAAGCGTGAGCACTTCCAATCTACGATGCGTTAAGCGCTCGGCCAGCAAATCCCGCTGCTGCGTGCGTTGAGTCAGCACCAACGGATACCGTCCGTCCGCGACAGCGCGGGCAATGTCTTCCACGATGAGTTCGTTGCGGCCCTCATCGAGTGCCACATACCTGAAGATCTCCTGTATGGTCAGGAGGTCGGCTCCGTCAGGCAAGGGGCAGGTCGTGACGCGGGGACGCACGCGGTGAGCGTAGCCCGATCGTTATACGGCGGTTTTGGTGTCGTAGGTAAAACGAATCGGCCCAAGGTGCATGAAGATGATGGGGTGGTGGCCGTCCCGGCGCAACGGGGTGGCACTCAGGCCCAGGCGATACCGCGAGGGACTGGCGCGCAGGATGGCCTCGTAAGCTGGGGATGCCATGTGATGGCATTCGTCTAGGATGAGCGCCCCATACTTAGCTAAGA
>JAJYVN010000245.1 GCA_021791995.1 Bacillota bacterium | reverse complement strand
AGAAGGGGTATCGGTTGGCTCGAACCCGCAGAGGATCGCGAGAACAGGGTCGGTGCTGAGGCGATGGGCCCACTTGGTGGGGCTGGAGATTCCCAGAGAGGCGGCGAGTATCCAGGCGCGAAACATGCCTGCCTGGTTGTGCGGTGGACGGCCGATACCGGAGTAGCCGCGGCGCAGGAAGAAACCGATGGTGTCGAGATTGGCGGTCCAGGCAAGGATGGCAAGATCCTGCAGGGCCCAGAGGCGGGTCGCGGTAACGAGGTTGCTCCCCAAGGACCGTAGACGATCGATGACGCTATTGCGATACTCTGCATGCTGAGGCATGAGCCCCCCCTTCCTGGAGTAGTTGGTGCATACCCCCAAGCGATTCTGGGGGAGGCTCTGCTGTATCAAGGGTTTTTGCGATAGTTCGTACCGTAGGCAAAGTCATCGGGGCCGCGCAGGCCAATTTCCAGTTCCATGGCGTGGACGACTGTTCATTTGCGGCAAAGGGTGGAGTGCTAAACCCGCCGGGCGTTTCGCTCAGACCTTCGCTATCAACGGCGATGACTTTCCGTTAAGACTCTCCCGAAGCCGGGTGCGGAACCCAATGGCTCTCTCGTGGTAGAATGAGCGCACGATACGTTCACTGGGGGAGGCACCGCAGATGGACTTTTGGCGCGACGTGAAGACCAAGGCGGCAACGGTGGCGGCGGCCGCCGATCTCACCGTGCGCAAGCTGGAGATTCAACGGAAGATTGGGGTGCAACGCGCGGCGCAGGATCGCGTGTTCACTTCGATCGGTCGGGTGGTGGTAGCGCAGGTCAAGGATGGCCAGCCCCAGCCAGATGGGACCAAGCCACTCTTTGCCGAACTTGACCGGATCGAGGATGAGGTTGATTCGTTGCAGGAAGAATTGGCGAGCCTAGAGGGAGCTGGAGCCCAGAAAGGCATGGACCTCTGTCCGCACTGCGGAACGGTGGTTTCGGCAGATCAGCGTTACTGTTCTGGATGCGGCAATCGCATCGGTCAGTGAGGGGTGCATTCTTTGCTGGTAAAGGCAATGCGGACGGTGCCCTGCCCAAGAGACGCCGTCTGGTCCTACCTCGTTGATCCACATCAGCTGGTGCGATTGAACGCAAATTCCACGGGGCCATTGGATCTGGCGCCCGGTGGGCCACTACGGGTTGGGCAATTGTGGCGTGAGATCCTCAACACGCCCGTCGGTTCCCAGGAGATCCGGACAACCGTCACCAAGGTCGATCCTGCTGCGGGATGCATTGAACTGGAGGGTGAAGGCGATTCGGGGCTCCACGTGAGCGGGCGGATCGAGATCACTGAGGTTACAGCGGGGCGCACCGCGGTTACCTTGGCGAACGACGTGACGCTGCCTATGCCGATCTTAGCTGGATTCCTGCGCGGGCCGTTGCAATCTGGGACCGAAGACGCATTGGAGCGGCTCGCAGTGGCCCTCCGGGCGACGAGCGAATCCTCCTAATGTCACCGGAGCGCTGTGCATGTTTCGGGGCGGAGCACGCTCCTCTGGTGCAGGGGGGGAGATCGCTGGGACGACCTCGTCCCCCCTGTATGGTCTTAGTGATGCGCTCGGGTCCGGACGAGGGGAGCACCGAAAAGTGGACCAAGCAGGCAGATGTTCGCGGCGCCGAGAACGATAAACACAACGCCGAGTGCACCCACGAGTAAGAGCCATCCGCCATAGATGAGCCCCACGCCGAGAAGCACCAACCCCACCACGATCCGGACGCCTCGTCCAACACCGGAGGACAGAAGCCGTACCGCCGTCAACTCCCTCACCCCCTCTCCGTCGTACTTGTCCGCGTCCGCCATAGCTGTTACCGTAACGAAAGCGTTTCGCTCGCTTCTGACCCTTGGCCCATTGCGGTTCATCCACCAAGGCACCCGCATCGGCCCATTAGAGCATGCCCCCGCTTCTAGCATGTCCTCTTGCACAGCGAAATGGGCTTGGACGACGTAATGCGTCTACTTCCTTTCGCCAGTAATCCGTGGCGGCGGGATCACGGGAGCCAAGATCCCCTTGCTCCGTCTTCATCCAAGATCCCCCTCAACGTTTCCATAAACCAGTGTGTTCCCGCACCGTCCAGGGAGACAGCGTTGCGCGAGGAGTTTCGTCCAGATTTCGTCCAGATGTGCTGTCCCTTGACCTCCTCCCCACGGCGGAAGCCGCGGGATTCCCAGTGATCGCTCATCGGGGCTTCCTGCTTCGCCGGGGTCCGCCCACGGGTTTCCGAGTAGGTTGATCGTCCCTTCCACAGGCCGACATCGCCAGCCCGGCGGTCAATTCCGCGAGCCCTGCATCCTTGCTATTCTGTGCGGCATTCACATCCCGATCCAGGGCCGCTCTGCATACGGGGCACTCCCAGTACCGCACCTCAAGCGAGAGGTGGTCCGCGCTACGGCGGAACGCGTGGCGCCGCTCGCTGCTGGGGTAAAAGCGCTCGATCGGAACAAAGGCACGACCGTACCACCGCGCCTTGTACTCCAGTTGCCGCAGCAACTCTTCCCACCCAAGGTCGGCAATGCTCTTGGCCAACGTCGGGTGCGCCAGCATACCCTTCACGTTCCAACCCTTAGCGCATACCACTTGGTTTTCGCGGATGATGCACGCGCTGCGTTTGTGCGTGAAGTCCCATTGCCGGTCGGCGATGCGGGCCACCTTGCGCCGCGCCTTGGTGCGATTGCGTGAGCCCTTCTGCTTGCTGGCCAGACTCCGTTGTGCCCGGGCGAGCCGCTTCTCGTCCTAGCGGAAAAAGCGCTTGTTTCCCACCTTCTCCCTTGTACTCATGGCTACCGCGTCCCGCAGTCCAAGATCGATCCCCCCGTGGCGTTGACCACGGGCAATGGGGCAATCTTCTCTTCGGTCCAGAAGGAGACGAAGGAACGGTCGGCGGGGTCCTTGCTGACCGTGACGCTGGTTGATTCTGCACCGACGGGCCCCGTCTAACGGATGTCGAGCGGCGCGTTCATCTGGGCGAGCGTGAGGTTACTGTCCTTTCACCGGGAGCCACCGATGCGGTATGTGGCGCTCTGTCGATCATGCTCCCGCTGAAAGCGCGGGTACTGGGCACGACCCGCGAAGAAATGGACGAAGGCCGCATTCGGATGCCGCAGGCCTCGTGCAGTGGCACGCAGAACACCTCGGCCAGCCAAGACTTCTCCGGGTCCCTCTTCATCCGCACCAAGAGCGAATCCGTTTCCGCGTAGTCGATGCGCTCATGGCGTTCGAACCACAGCCTCGGTGCGCTGGGCGAGCGCCCCGTTATAGACCTATTGGACGCAGCCGAAGGTCCACGCCAGTTCACGCGCCTGATCGTCGGTCGGGTCGGTAGTTGTACGCCTTGCGCTCCACGCCCTGCCTGATACTACACACAACGCGAAAGAATCAGCAAAGCAGCTTATTCCCCATGCCGAAAGCACGGGCTTGTGCCGCGCCTATTCGGTCAAGCGGTCGGGTTGTTGTGATTGTCTGCGTGGATCCGGAATGCATACCCAATTCCACGCTGCGTCATAATGCGGCTGGGTGCGTTGGGGGCGTCGATCTTGCTTCGGAGGTTAGCGATCTGCAGACGGACTAGATGAGAATCACCCTCGAACGAGGAGCCCCAGACGCGCTGAAGGATCTGGTCGTGCGTGAAGACGACCCCGGGGTTGGCTGCCAGCAGTGTTAACAAGCGATATTCCGTTGGCGTGAGATTCACCGGGGTCCCGCGCAGCGAAACAATGCGTGTGCGGAAGTCGATGTGAAGATTGCCGTCGTTGTAGTCCGGCGGCCCACCATCCCGGCCAAGCGCTGTACGACGCAGGACGGCGAAGACGCGTGCCGCCAGTTCTGCCGGGGCCACGGGCAGGGTTATATAATCATCCACACAGCGAAGAGCGGAGAGGCGTTCCTGCAGGCTAGAAGACTCTCCGATCGCGAGGATGGCGGCGTCGGCCGCTGTGCGCAGGTTGCGGCAACGCGTGAAGACGTCCGCTTCGTGACCATCCAGCAGAACGAGAATCACGTCCGCAGCGGCGATGAAAAGGGATTCCAGCGCGTTGTCTTCGGTACTGAATCGGAGACGGAAGCGAGGAGGAGGAAGCGCGGTCGAAGCGAGGATGGCCAAACGCCGCGATCGGCCCACTGCCAAAACGTCAACGGGTGCCGCTTCCGGATAGGCAGATGCACCGATCCGGGCCTCCGTTTTCAGTGCCATCCGGCCCCACCTCCTGGATGCGCCATCACCGAAAGGGCGCCGGTAATAATTCCACTCTGTGGGTGTGGGACCTGCGGCGGATGGTCGCAGTACTCGCACCACTGCGGCTTCTGTCACAAGCAATCGCGCGGTTGCGATGCGTCGAATGCGGGGGACGGGTTCCCGTGGTAGTCGCCGGTCAAGCCGGTGAATCGGCAGAGACCCTACCATCGGGCTCAACCGAAAGGGAACCAACGGGTCAACCAAACGGGGACGAGAGCTGCGGTTGTGGGATCAGGGATGGTGCGCATGGGTGATCGCGTCCTTCTTTTATCCGCATCGATATCCAGATGCTCTGCGCGCGGCACCCGGTGTTAGCTGACCAGGGCGACGTCAAAGTCGCGGGAAACGGTGGAGGCGAAGGATCGGTAGAAGGGCACTGACGGAACCGCAGGCAGTGTGATATGCCGGGAGTA
>JAJYVN010000244.1 GCA_021791995.1 Bacillota bacterium | reverse complement strand
GTGAAAACCAAGTGGTATGCGGGGAGGGTTGGAACGTGAAGGGGATGCAGGTGCGCCGGACGTTGGCCCAGCGTATTGCCGACGTGGGTTGGGGCGCGTTGCTGCGGCACCTGGAGTATAACGAACGGTGGTACGGTCCCACCTTCGTTCCGATGGGCCGCTTCTACCCCAGCAGCAAGCGGTGCCTCACCTTCGGCCACAGCGTGGACCACCTCCCGCATGCGGAGCGGCCCTGGATCGGGACGTGAGCGCTGCAGAGAACATCCAAGATGCGGGCCTCTCGGAATCGGCCGTCGGGCCGGCGATGTCGGCCTGTGGAGGGGACGATCGACCGACACGGGAACGAGGGGGCGGATCCCAGCGAAGCAGGAAACCTCAGTGAGCGATCACTGGGAATTCCCCGCCTACACCCGTTGAGAGGATGTCAAGACAGAGCGGGCGACAGGACCTGCGGCCGTTTCCCCGAAGCATTTCGGGGGAGGGGCATGGTGGCCAAGATGCGGAGCCCACAGCGGATGGATGCATCCAGCGCACAAGTCGTGCTGCCCCTTGTGCCGCTGCGTGGTTTGGTTGTTTTTCCGGGGCAAAGTCTGACGGTGGACGTTGGACGGCCTCGATCCCTCGAGGCGATCGAGGCGGCCCGTGCCGGCGACGGACGAGTCCTGTTCCTGGCGCAGCGTGATCCAGAATGCGAGGATCCCGGGCAGCCGGACCTCTATGAGATGGGCAGTGTGGGGGTGGTTCATGAGGCCACGCCAAGGGCGTCCGGGCGGTGGTCCGTGCGTGCCGAGGGGCTGTCCCGGGGGCGCGCACTGGGTTTCACCGCCGGTGGGCGGGTTACGGTGGCCCTCCTCCCCGATGCGGTTCCCACGCTCGAGGAGGCGGGAGAGGATGTAACGTTGGCCCGAGTGCTCTTGGAACGGGCTGCGGCGCGCCTCGGTGCGGACGCTGCATTGCCCCCTCCGGAACAACCGGGGCGCGTGGCGGACGTTCTGGCGAGCCGTTTGCTCCATAGTGCGCGGGATCGGCAGATGGTTCTGGAGGCCCGGAGCGTGCGCGAGCGGCTAGACCTTCTTTTGCACATGCTCGCGGACCGTTCCTCACCGAAGGTGAAGCGCGAACTGTCGGAGCGGGTGCGTAGCCAACTGGAACGTGCGCAGCGGGAGTATTATCTGCGTGAACAGCTCAGTGTGATTCAGAAGGAATTGGGTGAGGGGGACGGGCCTGAACAGGAGGCTGAGGAGTGGCGCCAGGCGCTCGTCCGCGCCGAACCACCAGGGCCGGTGCTGGAGCGCGGGCACCTGGAGGTTGCTCGGTTGTTGCGGATGCCCTCGCAGGCGCCGGAGGCGGTGGTTGTCCGTTCCTATCTCGAATGGTTGACATCTCTGCCGTGGAGTGCGCGGAGCGAGGACATCTACGACCTCGACCGCGCTGCGGCGATCCTTGATGCCGATCATCACGGGCTCGAGGACATAAAGGAGCGCATCCTGGAGTATCTGGCGGTGCATATGTTGCGCGCTCGGTCGGGGGAGGCGCGCGGACCGGGGCTGGTCCTGTGTCTGGTGGGATCGCCCGGAACCGGGAAGACCTCGCTGGCGCGGTCGATTGCCCGGTCTCTCGGCCGTCCCTTCGTGGCAGTGTCGCTCGGGGGGATGCGGGACGAAGCAGAGCTGCGAGGGCATCGCCGGACCTACGTCGGTGCGATGCCGGGGCGCATCATCAGTGCCCTGCGTCAGGCAGGCCGACGGAATCCTGTGCTGCTGTTGGATGAAGTGGACAAAATCGGTTCCGACGTTCGCGGTGACCCGGCGTCGGCCCTGTTGGAGATCCTGGATCCCGAGCAGAACACGGCGTTCCGTGACCATTACCTGGAGTTGCCCTTTGATCTCTCTGAGGTGCTGTTCATTGCCACAGCCAACAGCCTCGTTCCCTTGCCAACGCCACTGCGCGACCGACTTGAGGTCATCGAATTGCCGGGCTACGACGACGAGGACAAGCTGCACATCGCGCGCCAGTACCTTCTGCCGCGGCAGAAGGTACAGAGTGGTCTATCGGATGGCGCATTTTTCGTGTCGGATGGCGCGCTGCGAATGTTGATTGCCCAGTGCGGACACGAAGCGGGGGTGCGTTCGCTCGAGCGTGCGCTCGGCCGCATTTGTCGCAAGGCGGCCCGGGAGTTGCTCGTTCATCCGGGCACCACGTTTCGCGTCACCCAGCGCAACCTGGCGGGGGTGACCGGTCAGGTGCGCATGTCCGATCAACTGGCCCAGCGATCTGCAGAAGTTGGGGTCTGTTGGGGGGTGGGGTTGGGTGACTCCGGTGATGCGCTCATTCCGATCGAGGTCGCTGTTCTCCCAGGCAGTGGCTCCTTCCAGTTAACCGGTCAGGCGGGACCAGGGTTGTCGGACGTGTCGCAAGCGGCGTTGACGTTTGTCCGAGGCCACACGTCGATCCTGCGCTTGTCGGGGGAGGACCTGGCGGTGGATCTGCACGTGCATGTTCCCCGTGGCCTGCGATCTGGCGATGTGTCGCTCGGTATTGCGGTGGTTACCGCCATGGTATCCGCCCTGAAGGGCTGGCCCGTCCCGGCTCATCTTGCGATGATGGGTGAAATTACGCTCCGTGGGCGAGTCCTGCCGGGTGCGCGGCTGGCCGAGCGGGTGCTGGCCGCTCGGCGTGGCGGCGTGCGGACGCTGGTGGTGCCCCACGCCGACCTTGGTGCGTGGGAGGCCATCTCCCCCGCGCGACGAGGCGGGCTGAAGGCCGTGGGGGTACGAACGGTGCAGGATGCACTGCGCGTGGCATTCCCTGGACGTTGGGACACCGCTCTTCGGCAAGGGCGCCAGGGAGTTCCACCGGCCGAGGGGAAGGGATGAGGGGGCTCGTATCGAACCCTTGTCGCGCAGGAGCCGGGAATGCCTTGGCTGACGTGGTGGGGGGGGTGGGCTCGGTGTCGTCCCATGGCTCCGCGTCGGATGCCACCCGGGACCAGGGTTTTGCGGCGGTCCGACTTCGCCCGCTTCGTGGGTCGGACCCGCAGGAGTTCGAGCGTTGGGGCGATGATCCAGAGGTTCGGCGACATTATCTGGGTAGGTCCTCGGACTTGGCATCGGTACGCTGGCTTCCGGGTCCTCTCTCCGGGGCCCAGATCGGTACCAGCCGACCTGCGGCAAGAATTGTGCGGGCCATCGAAGGATCCGAAGGAGATCTCTTGGGTTGGGTCGAACTGCGCGATCTCAATTGGAGAAGGCGTAGCGGAGAGCTCCGTATCTGTCTCGGTCGCCCGGCGACATGGGGCCAGGGTCTTGGCACTGCCGCGCTAAAGTCCTTTCTGTGGGAAGCGTTCGGCGTTCTGCGCTTGCGTAGTGTTCACCTTCGCGTGGCGACGTGGAATCTGCGGGCGCTCCGGGCGTACGAGAAGGCTGGCTTCCGGAAGGAGGCTTGCCTGGTGGCTGGTCGGCGGAGAGAGGACGGAATCGACGACCTGTGGTTGATGAGTATCAGTGCGGCACGTTTCTTTGGTTTGCGCGAGCGCTGGAGCGATACCGCGGGAGGTTGAGCCGGTGCTGGGACGCCGAGCCAATGCTTTGTCCAATCCGCTCCCTCGGGGGGGATGGCTCGGAACGGCGGTCCTCGTGGTCTTGTCCCTGTTCTGCCTTTCCTTGATTGCTTGCGTCCTCGCAAGCGCCTTTGTTGCTTGGCGGCTCCTGCATCCGGTCCGGCTTCCGGTACACGGCAACCCTGCTGCGGATGCGGACTTGATCTATCGGCCTCTCCCCGCTCGCGGGTATTTGATTGACCCCTCCCTGCAGCCGCTCACCACCTCGGACCATGTTGCTTTACAGGGTTGGTTCATCCCCGCGCCGCTCTCCCAAAACCAACCTTGGCCCACGACAACGCCGAGCCTCTGGTCGGAGAAGACGGTGATCATTGCCACCAACCACGGACAGAACCGCTTAGAGCCTGGCTTCCCCACATACGCGGTGGCGGCCACACTCGTTTCTGACGGGTACAACGTCATCCTGTTCGATTTTCGCGGTACCGGGGAGTCCGGTGGCGCCGATATCACCTTCGGAGTTCTCGAGGTCCGCGACCTCGTGGCCTTGGTGCACTATGCCCGGTCCCTTGGTCCCCCCGGTGGCCAGATTGCCATCTGGGGATTTGGAACCGGTGGCGCCGCCGCGATCGGGGCGGCAGCAGAGAGTCCGCATGTGGATGCGGTGATTGCCGACAGTTCCTACGCTACCCTGGATGGCTACCTCTCGCGTGAAATCCCTCGGTGGACGCGTCTGCCCGGTCTTCTGATGCCCTTTACCCTTTGGAGCATGGAGCAGGAGGCGGGTGTATCGTTTGGGTCGTTCAATCCGGTGCAGGCCATCACAGCCCTGGGCGGCCCCTCCCCCCGTCCGTTGCTGCTCGTCACGGGTGCCGACGACACGGTCACTCCACCGGAAGATGCCCAGCGGCTGTACGCGGCAGCGGCGGATCCGCGCAGTTTTCTACTCACCGTCCCGAATGCCGGCCACCTACAGGCCTATGGCAAGGATCCATCTGGCTACCTCTCCCATGTGCTGCAGATCCTGCAGGCCATGGGCCAGTGACCGTTCCTGTTCTTATAGTCTTTTGTTTCCGGCTACTGCCGGTTTCCTATTGGAACGTTCCTGCTTCGCAGCAGCC
>JAJYVN010000243.1 GCA_021791995.1 Bacillota bacterium | reverse complement strand
GGCTGGTCTCATGCCTGGCGGCCACTTGATGGCCGTCAGCCGCCTCCGCACGGTGGGGCCGGAGGCTTGGCGACCAGGGTCGGCCCCTTCCTGCCATTCGAACAACACCACCTACCTCGGCCACAGCCCTATGCCTCTGCCCGCCCGGCGGCCGACGCGGCCAGGGTCGCCCCGCCTTGGCGGCGGGCTCCCGCGCTGCGGGCTCCTTGCCCCGCCGTGCCCCGGCCGGGCTGGCGGATCCCTGATCCGGCCTTTCGGCCCGCCCGAAACCGACCCAATGGCAAGGAGCGTGAATCCCAGTGAACACCGCCCTGATCGTCGGCCTGCTGACCCGCGACCCGGAACTTCGCTATACGCGTCCGGCACCGCGGTCACTCACATCAGCGTCACGGTCGATCGGCCACCGCGGCGTGGCGCCGACGGCCAGCCCGCCCCCAAGCAGACCGACTTCATCGACATCACCGTTTGGGGGGCCCAGGCGGAGTCGGTCGCCAATTACTGCCACAGAGGGGCGCCGCGTCGGTGCCGAGGGGCGCATCGAGGTGCGCTCGTACGACGACAGCCAGGGGGTGCGGCGCAAGGGCTTCTGCGTCGTCGCTCGGCGCGTGCAGGTCCTGGACTGGCCGCTGGACCACGCCGAGGAACAGGACCCCAGTGAGGACGCCTTCGAAACGGACGCGGAGCAGGCCGGCAAGGCTGCGGAGGAGGACGTGCCGTTCTGAGGCGGCAGCGGCTCCGTGGTACCCTTCCTGAAGGCAGCCACTGACTTCGAGGGCATCGCCACCTTTGAGCGTCGGGCCGTGGAAGCCGCGGAGCGGGCCAGGAAGGCCGAGGGCGACGCCCAGTATCGGGAGGGAGCGGCCAAGGTCCGCAGGGTGGCCGTCGACTGGGCCGAGTGGTTCGTCCGCCGGGGGATCACCGTTGGGGCCGCCGGAGCCCGGAAGGCGGTCGGGCAAGCACTCGGGTTGACGGCCGAGGACTTGGCCGAAGGCCTGGCCAACGCTCTCAAACGGTTCGGGGCGTTGCAGGCGGCGGTTCAGGCCAAGACCGGCCAGCGCGATGCCCTCGCGGCCGAGGCCATTGAACCGACGGCCGCGAACGCGACCCTGCGCGAGGAGCAGGCCACCATACGCGCCGGCCTTGAAGCAGTCGCGCAGGAGGGCCGAGCCCGTATCGTCCGCATGGAGAAGACGGCGACCGCCGCGATCGAGGCCGAGCGGGCACAGACACAAGCGGCGACAGGGCTACTCGCCTGAGTCAGGCAGCCCGAACCTGTAGACGAGAGCAACCAACAGCCTGAAGTCCTAATGCCCCGCCTGAGACGTCGAGTCCCTTATGAGCCGCAGCGCTGTTGGCCCATCAAGCGTACATTCAACAAGTGCCTTCAGATTGGCAAGCCGTTGCAACCCCAGTTCATTCACGGCTATATGGCGCAAGAGGTCTTCGTCGTCAATCGAACCCTTTCCACGCGAAAAGCCAACGGTGCAAAGCTTCCGATTGGGGTTCTCAGGATCATAAATTGCTACTCGATCATGCTTCGCCCCGGTGACAGGTTTTGCGCCAAGCTTCTCATCCAGGGCGCGGCGGATGTCTCTGATCAGCATTCCCCGCCGGATGTCGCGAAGACATGTTTGGCGAACTCGAGCGCGCGTTGAAGGTGCTGTGACAATTCGACTCCGGCAGAGAGATCTGCCGTGAGTTCGTCGAGGGCTTCCTCTACGGAGGCGACCAAGTCCTCTTCGGCTCCACGCACGTGTTGGCCGACGCCGTGGAACGGGAGGCCGTCAATGACCAGCGTGACTTGCTCTGTCGATCCGAAGAGCATTTCTGCAAAAAAGCTCGCCGCACTGATGCGACTGACCCCACGGACACCGGCGGGAACACGGTGCTGCATGGACAGAGCGTTCCCCGAACCCGGCGCTTCCTTGCTCATTGTGACGGGAGAATTGGCCCACGGGGCCGGCATACCCGCGTCCGCTAATTGAACGAACTCGAAATTACGAGTGAGCACCTCAGCCGTCACCAATACGCTCATCCACTGTCGCCTCCTTGCCCGAGAAACGCTGGAACCTGATAAAGGAGTTCACGCGCCTTCATGGCACACTCCCACACCTTGGAAACATCAGCGGGTACACTCGCACCAGTTAGTCCCTGGGCAACAACTCCGGAGCCTGGAATCATGGCCGCCGGATACTGGTACGTCGCCTCGATCCAAATGGAGGAGGTCGCTCTCAGAAAGGGCTCTATCCGCAACTCGGCCGCGCTGGCATCCATCGGGTTCGGCGCCTGGGTCGGCGCTTGCACGAGGTGGAATCCGAGCACCATGCCCGTACCAAAGCCTTCCGGCCGCAACCTATCCCCGACCATGGCCCTCAGGAAGGCTACTGAGTCATGGGTCGTGACCTCCCATATCGCTCGGATTTGTGCCACAGGTGCCACAAACAGCACAGGGCGGAGGGCCTTTCGGGTCTCGGACAAGGCCACCAAGAAGTCTCGGGTCATTACTTCCAGATCCCGCGCCTCATCAGCGCCTTCCGGTGCTTCTAAGTTTCGAAGGCAGTGGAACAAGCCTTGGTCGGCCGCAATCTGAATCAGGAGTGCATTGCCATTGCTCATGAGGCACGAGGGCGGCGCCCCAGGCGTCTCAAGGCGATTCAACCCCAACTGCGACTGCAGCGCCGCGTACAACTCGCGGTAGGCCGCCGTCGTTGGCGGTGCAGCCCAAATAGGGATACGCAGTGTCAGGCCGTACGATAACACCCGCGGCCCTTCTACTACCAAACCGACGGTCTCTGAACGGTTCCCTTCCAGACCATGCTGCCCCCTCGACCGCTCCGAGCCCACTCAGTTTATCGTGAGGCGACGCTACGTGTCACTTCGCGGCTGAGTCGGCGGCACGGACGCTGGCCTCCTCGCTGCGTCGCTAGCGACACGTGGGGTGCGCTGCCCAGCAGCGCCAGCGGGTACTTTACGACTGGACGGCGACCGACGAGTGGGGCGGCACTTGGCGCGTCATGGTCGTAGCCAAGCCAACTTCGGATGGAATACGCAAGCTGGTGACTGCGATGGTCCCAGCCTCTGATTACTGGGGGGAATCACGCGAAGAAGGTGATGTGGCGTGCCCCCGACGCCTAGGCTGCCGTTGCGTGTCACCTATGAGGTGGGCTCGGATGTGCTCCTGGCGACGTCCGAACCGCCACGGGCCGCCGTGTCAGACGAGCGGGTGCCCGACCTGTTTCTGCGTGTCGACCCCCGGGACGGCGGCATTGTCGGCTTCGAATGCCTTGAGTTCTCGCGGCGTGTGCAGGATCCGGCGTGGCTTGGCTCGCTGCCCGACGTGGTGACCTTGTGGGTCGATGGAAGATCGCTCACGTTGGGCGCGGTCCTGCGCGAGACGTGGGCCGCCATCACAGCGAGGCCGTTCGAAGCCGCAGTGGAGTTTGTCGGTCGCCATGGGTGAGGGGTCTGTCACGACGGCGATCGACCTCACAAGCACCAATGGGCGAGCAGCCGCCGAGATCGTTGTGCGCGGCAAGTGCTGTCGTCAGGATCGCTTGCCCCTGCCTTACGACGTCGGTGAGGCGCTCGCGCCCCACCCTCGCGGGCAGGTGGATCTGGCGGTGACCAACAACGGCGCGGTCGGCGATTTGACTCCCTTGATCGCGGTGCCGTCCCGGGGGGCTCGCCGGCCGCCTCCTATTGGACGATCAGCCCCTGGATCGACACCCACGGCACCTTGCCCTTCCTGCTGCGGTGAATCCGACCGCGCCGTCGGCGCCCGGCAGCTACCACCTCATCTTCGCGTTCCAGTTGGAGGACACCGGCGGCAACGTGCCCTCCGGTTCCAGTGAGTTTCTGAGTTGGGACACGGGCAACCTGGACAGCCACGACGTCTGGGACGACGGCAACGCCATCGCCAGCTGGGCTCCAAGCCAGGTGGCCGATGCGCAGGCCTTCGGGTGCGCCTACCATTGGCGGCTCGATTCCAAAGGCGGCTATCCGGGGCCGTCAACGGGTCAGACCTACCGCTTGCTGGTCGTGCCCGCGGATGCGATCACGGCCCAGGTGCGCCCATGCGACGAAGGCACCCTCGCCTGTGCGCAGCGCCCGGGGCGGGGGGATCACATGCCGGTGGCGCTCGTCATCCCGGCACCGGGCCGGCTGCCTTGATCCAGCCCACGCCGTCGCACCGTGCGCGCCAACGGCCAGTGAGCGCACCCGCAGGCGACAGGAGGACGGAGGTGGCAGGGGGCAGCACCACCCCGGCTTATCCCAATACCGTTCAGTTGGTGCCAAGGACCCGGACAGCCCTCATGCCAGACCACGGGGATCGGCCTCCGCGGCAAATCTATTGCGGAAGAGAGGTGGTCCTGGCCCGAGCTGCCCGAGCCGTAACCTCGGCGAGGTCGTTGGCGCCTATGGTGGTGCATTGCCTTCAGGCGGGCGCAGGCGGCTCGGCAACCAGAGTCGGCACCCTCGAGCCAAGTGCGACACGAAATCCGGAAGGCCCGCGACACGGAATGTCGGCACCAACACCAGCAAGTCTTACAATTTCGGCCTCTTGCCACGATAGGAGAGGCAAGTCTGGCGAATTCTGGGGTCGGTGCCTCGCCATGCATGCAAGGGGGATCACGCCGAGGATGGGAAGAACATGTTTTCGGCAGATCCGCATCTGGACCATCGCGGCAGTGTTCCTTG
>JAJYVN010000242.1 GCA_021791995.1 Bacillota bacterium | reverse complement strand
CCTGCGTCGGTTGCCCTTGGTTCCTCTTGCGGAGAAGGGTCGACCCCCTTGCGCCTGCGTCGGGTCGACAGGACACTGGGAGTCGTCCGATGCCTCTCGCAGGAGGCCCTTTGCGCACGCGCATAGGACCGGCACCAGCCCCACCACAGCTGCCCGCGCCTTCCCGTGCAGACCGCAAGGGCAGAAGGCCCGAGGGGCACCGTCGTGCGTCGGACGTTACCCCCCACCATCTCTGGTGAGCCATCTCGGCTCGCGGCTGCGCTTCCCTTTCGGGCGCGTCTTGCTTCGGCGACTTCCTGTTGGGTGGGATACCGAAATGTTCAATCCCACTTCCGCTTCAGGTTCCATCCCGCCACGACGTTGGCATGGCCCGTCCAGCCACAATGCACACACCGGAATCGGCTTGGGTCGCCGCGTCCATCCGGCGAGAACCTCGCGCCGAGACGGCTACCGTGCAGGCAAGCAGCGCTGGTCCAGGCAGGGTTCCGTCCCACCACGAGGATTCCATGACACAAGGCAAGGCGCCGCACATGCTCCAGCACCTTGCCGCGAAGCCAGTAGGAACGCTTACGGTTGGTGCGTCGACTCCATGACACGCCACGCTCCGGCCGTTATGCTCGTAGGTGTTCAAAGACCAACACGTGCAGACCAGCCGTAACAGCCCACGTCACGATGGCCGCCGCCCCTTGCCAGGCAGCGGCGGAATCGAGTGCGGCGATCTACCGCCCAAGACCCATATGGCTGTGCTCACCCTGGACGGGCCGCCCAGAGCGTTTCTGCTTACGGGCGACTTTCTGCAGCACCTTCTCCCGTTTCGCGTTCTCGTGAGCATGCCCGATAGTTCGGACGCCTCGGCAGCGCACCCCTTCCCATACGGCTGCCACGGCAGGGTCTGCGCTGAGGTCGATGGTTCCCGCCGTACGGTCAGACTCGGCCTGCCGACGGTCTTCCGCCTTCCCTCGGATCTCGACCCGCTTCTCTAACACCAGCCGTCACGCTTCCGGATCACGGTTGGAGACTCTGCCACCCAGCGCCCTGGCGTGGGTCGCAGAGCCTTGTGCTCCTGGGCGGTACGTTCCTTCCGGCCTTCGGCAGCCATCCTCTGCTTTTCGGCACGCAGAATGCCGATCCGGTCTCTTCTCTCGACCGATTCCGGCAGCATTGCGTCCAAACAAGGAGGAACCTGGACAGGGTAGTGTAGCCAGTCCCACCCCACACCCGTTTTGACCTTCAAGCGAATGAAACCATCGCGATCGTCACCCAAATGCACCTGGGCCATCCCACCATACGCCGTCCTGTGGGGGTGTCGCTGCGGTTTCGGCTTCCGCCCTTGTGTTGGGGGTTTCTTTCTCCCAACGCCGAAGGTTCCTCCGGTACGACGGTACGGCACCGGATGCTGCAGCAATGGCAGCACGTCGCAGGTCGCTGGAACAGCCAGCAGAGACCGTCTCCAGGGTGCGCTACCGTTGGTACCGTCACCGATTCTGCCCAAGTCAACAACTTCTCTCGTGTTGCCTGCATCCGGCCCACTGCGTACCTCTCTCGTTGTCCGTGCCTCAAAGACTCGAGGGTGGTCCAGGAACATGTTGGTGGAGAAAGAGAAGGCCTGATCCCACGCTGCCGTCGTCGTAGCGAGAGCGGCCAACTTACCTTTCACGGGATCCTGAGCAAACCGTGTGGGAATGCATGCGATGGCGACCAAACCCGATTCAAGGGCATCTTCATTCGCAATCCATACGCACTGTACCGGAAAGCCCCGCTGCTGAGATACCGGAACTTCATCCTCTAAAAGGCGTCCTCGATCCAACGACCCACTGAAACCTCCCTCAGCGTGATCTGGCAGGGTTCCTACCACGGCACAAATGCCAGCACCCAGAGTTCCGCCCTCGAACGCATCGTCGCCACGGCCGCAGTGCAACCTGCAACGAGCTAACATGCCCTCCCCCGTGCCACCCGCTTGGGGAGCGTTAATGTTAGGTTTTATCCCTCATACCTGACACATCCTTGTTCCCGCTGCACGCAACCATTACATTCTCCCCAGCGCTGCCGTCCACGGACTCCACACCCGCGGGTGGAATCCGCACGTCGGTATTCCGGGGAGGGAAAACGATGCTGGTCCCGTCCGAATCCTGGTTGAACTCGGGCGACACCGCGTGGCAGTTGACGGCTGCCACCCTCGTCGGATTGATGAGCATCCCAGGACTCGCCGTACTGTACTCGGGCCTGATGAAGAAGAAGTGGTCCGTCAACAGCATGATGATGACCTTCTACGCCTTCTCTGTCGTCCTGGTCGTCTGGTGCTTCTGGGGCTACTCCATGGGGTTCGGTGAGCCACTGAAGCTCGGCCCTGGCATTCTGAGCAACATCGTTGGCATCCCGACACCCATCCTGCAGGCGTTCAAGGAGCAGGGGCAGGCCGTCGTTCCCATGTTGAAAGCGGCGCTACCGAGCCTCGGCTTTCCCGGTTCCACCCTGGTTCTCTTCCAATTCGTCTTCGCGGCCATCACTCCGTGCCTTCTGGCCGGCTGCGTCTTTGGTCGCATGAGCTTCAAGGCCTGGGCTCTGTTTGTACCGCTCTGGACAACCTTCGTGTATGCGGTCAACGCCTTTATGATCTGGGGCGGTGGCTGGCTTTCCCAGATGGGAGTCGTCGACTACAGCGGTGGGTATGTGATCCACGTCGCCGCCGGGGTGTCAGGCTTTGTGGCCGCCGCGGTGATTGGGCCTCGACTCTCCAAAGATCGGACCAATGATCGGCCTTCCAATCTTACGATGGCAATGGTCGGTGCCGGGATCCTCTGGCTTGGGTGGAACGGCTTTAACGGAGGCGACCCATATTTTGCGAACCAAAACGCGGGTTTGGCCGTCATCAACACGAACCTCGCGGCCGCCAGTGCCATGCTGGCCTGGATGTTCTGCGAGATCCTGAAGAACGGTAAGCCCAAGCTGGTCAGCTCCATCAATGGCATGATCGCTGGCTTGGTCGCCATCACGCCCGCCGCCGGTTATGTGAACGGCTTCGGCGCCTTCGCGATCGGCATCGCGGCTGGAGTGATTCCCTTTCTGACCATGACGTACCTCGGTCCGATCCTCAACCGCAAAGTGGACGACACCCTCGGGGTGCTGCACACCCACGCCATTGCTGGAGCGGTGGGAGGACTGATGACCGGCCTTCTGGCCGACGGGGCTGTCGTGCAGTATTACGGAACCGGCAAGACGGCCAGCACCACCGTGACAGGCCTGTTCTATGGAAACCCGATGCAGTTCGTGCATCAGTTGGTAGGACTCATTGTGATCGTGGTCTGGGACGCTCTTGCAACGTTTTTGATCCTGAAGCTCATTGCCTTGGTAACGCCGCTCCGGCTCAGTCGTGAGGAACTCGAAGCCGGAGACATCCTGGTGCATGGCGAAGTCGCCGTGGACGACACGGCCTACCCCTTGGCACCCGAGGAGGAGCCCATCGCAATACCGGTCTATGCCGCTCGACCGGCAAGTGCGGAGTGAAACGACCCCCATACCGGCCTTATGACGCGCGAATGAAGATGTAACCAGGGAGTGGTTCGACCACCCGGCAAATCGCCCAGCGGGGGGCTCAAGGAAGAGCCTCCCCGATTTGCCCGGGTGGGTCCTTGCGTGACTCCGGCGGGTGGGGCAGAATCGGGCCAAGGGAGGCCCGACGTTATGCAACAGGCACCAGATGATCCGACGCTACGCGCCTTCATCGAAGGCATCCACTCCATTGCCGTCGTGGGCCTATCACCTCATCCGGAACGCCCCAGCCACGTGGTTAGCCGCTATCTGCAGGCGCACAACTTTCACATCATTCCAGTCAATCCCGGACAGACCGAGTTGCTCGGCGAGGCTTGTTTTCCCAATCTGGATGCAGTGCCGGAACGACCGGACCTCGTTTTGGTGTTTCGTCGCTCTGAGGAGGTCCCTCCGATCGCCGACGCGGCGATCCGCAAGGGAAGTTCCGGTCTGTGGTTGCAGCTCGGCATCCACGATGAAGGGGGGGAGGCCAAAGCAGCCGAAGCAGGTCTGTTCGTGGTTTCCAACCATTGTCTGATGGTGGAGCATCGGCGGCTGATCGCTTCGCACCCATCTTAGCCAAACTGTCCCATGTCAAGAGGAATCGGCCTTCCCTTGTCGAATCATGCCAGACGGATCCGTCAACGGAGGGTGGGATGTATCACGAATCGAACGGGTTTAATTGGTGATGTCGCGCGAAAGACCGCATTGCCGCAGGCCACTGTTGCCGCCGTCATCGACTCGGCCTTTTCCAGCATTGATGCCGCGCTGATTCGGGGAGAGCGTGTATCGCTGCCGCAACTCGGCGTTTTCAGCGTACAGGAACGGCCGGAGCGACCGGCGCGGAACCCACGGACGGGGGAAATGATCGTTGTTCCCGCCAAACGTCTGGTGAAGTTCCGCGCCAGCAAGGTGTTGCGGGACCGATTGGTCCCGTCCCTCTAAACCCCTGGGTGCCGACGATGCACCATGGGCTTATTGCAGCAACAGAGGTTACCCCCACCGTCGTGCAGCACGGCGGCCTCGCTCCCACAATCGCAGTGAACGCTCTGGCCGAGCGTTAGGTTTGCTGCGCTCTGGGCGTCCGCCTCGGCCAGGGCTTCGCCGCAACACTGCATCCGACCGGAACCAACCGCTCTGACTTGAAGCTCGGTACCGCAGCCGGAGCACTGGA
>JAJYVN010000241.1 GCA_021791995.1 Bacillota bacterium | reverse complement strand
AGAGACTCTTGCACAAGGCCAGCCCCCAATGGTAGGCATAGCGGGCTGTGCCGACCGACTGAGCCAAAAGGCTTCGCTGTTGCTTCGTTGGGTCCAGTTCGTATCGAAACGCCTGGTGGACCGTCATTCCTCACTCGCCGCCTTCAGCGCCTTCTCTGCGCGATGACGGGCCGACCGCCGCCCGTACAGCCGTGCGCACATGCTCGTCAGCACGTCGATCATGTCTTGTACGAGGTCGTCCTTGGTCTCTCCCGGATCGACCACGACAAGGCGTCGACCTTGGGCAGCAAGCGCAGATTCGACCTATTCGGCACCAAATCGCAGGAGCCGATCCCGATGCTCGGCGGCCACGATGGCGATCGACGGGTCCGCCAATACCTTCATAAGCTTAGGGCGGTGCCCATTGAGCCCTGATCCAACCTCCGTTACCGTGCGCACCACCGGCCAACCTTTGTGTGTCACGAACGCCACCACTCGCGCGACCTGCCCGTCGAGGTCCGAACGCTGGTCCGACGAGGACACGCGCGCGTAAACCGCCACCCCGGTAGGCTCCTCCCTCGGAGGCTTGACGATGATCGTGCCGGTCGGTAGTTGCTCTACTGGCACAGGCAATTTGCCGTCGCGGTACATTCGCCACGCGGCTTGGTAGGGGATGCCCTGCTCCTTCGCCCATGTACGTAACTTCATTCATTCAGTATACCACATCTGTCGTTAGACGTAGATCTAGTTGGTCAACAGTTGAATCCCCCCTTGATCTTGCCGCCCTCCAGTATCTTCGCGACGCGGTTGGCCTCTGACGTCCGCTCGGCGATCAGGGTGCTCCGGTAGGTCACCAACTCACGGAGTTCCCTCTGCGCCCGAGGCGGTACGAAGCTCGCCCGTATCAATCCGTGACCGTGCAGATCGCAGGTCCACTCCTCGTCCTTGACGTCTGTCTTCCGGCCCGGCATCGCCTGCATGTGGTCGGCGTTGCCGATGATCGGCTTCAGCCCGGCGGCTTCAAGGAGATTGTAGAGGTGGGTAGAAGCTGGCCTCGTTGCCGTGGCGCGGTTCGTATCTCTTCTTCCGGCCGGTATCCAGCCGCCCCGTTTCGGTCCGGTGCCCTCACTTTGGCTGCGGCTCTCAAGAACTATTTTCCCAGTCGCCCTTCCGGTTATGGGTAACGGTAAGGGGTAGAAACCCCGCCCACACGCCGCGTTTCCGATGCGTGATCGGCGCAGTCGGATTTCCACCGTACTTCGGCAGGATCGTGCCGAGGCGTGTCCAATCGTGTCAACAGCGTCCGTTAGCTCCAACAATCCACAACCCCGCCACGCAGCGAATGGATGCGAGCCGGAAACCGTATATAGATGTGTGGACAAGCAGGTCAGCACGGGGGAACAGGGATGAAGCAACCATATCGCCACTGGATCGGCGCCGTCGTGGTTTCGGCACTCACCGTCGTGCTCTCCGCGCGGGCATTAGCCGCCGCCCCACCACCGGTCACCGCGGGTCCACCCCCCGTATTAGCGGTCGGTCCCTCCCCCGTCTTTCAGGATGTGCCATCCGACTTTTGGGCGGTTGCAGCCATCGACCGCTTGGCCGGGCAGGGGGTGATCCAGGGCACCGGTCATGGTCTGTTCGCACCCAATAGTTCCCTCACCCGGTCCCAGTTCGCGGCGCTACTCGCGCGACTCTATCAGGTTCCCACCGGGACCGTTGGCCCCGCGTTTACGGATGTGCCGAGCTCTGAGTGGTTTGCAACCGATGTGGAGGATGCGGCAGGGCTCGGCTGGATGGAGGGCGTTGCGCCGGGCCTGTTTGATCCGTCCGCCCCGATCACCCGGGCAGAAGCCGCTGTCGTGCTGGCGCGTGTTCTGGGACTCGGGCAGGTTGCAACGGATGAAAACGACCTGCCGGTTCCGTATGCCGATGCGGCACAAATTCCGAGTTACGCACGAGGGGCCGTGCTTGTGGCCCTGCACCTCGGTCTGATGACCGGATTCGGCACAGCCTTCCTACCGAATGATCCGGTCACCCGTGCCCAAGCTGCCCTCATTCTCGACCGCCTCGAGGGCGTCACGCGCGCGCAACTGGCGGCCGAAGGCGACCGTGTGGCACGGGGGGTGGAGGTGGATGCCTCCACCCCCGCCCCCGCCACGGGCACAAGCGTCACCCTGCACGCCTACGCGAATGACGCCACGGGTTACGTGCTGCCCGCCTCCTTCTCCTGGAGCGTCGATGGCGGCACCCTGACCGCCGACGGGGCCACTGCAACCTGGACGTCGCCCTCCCCGGGGACCTTCACCGTGACAGCCACCATCGCGGGCGGGAAGGTCGCGGGATCGGTTTCCCTGCATGTTGACCAGGCAGTGAGCATCGAGGATAACCTCGCC
Organism: Bacillota bacterium; assembly: GCA_021791995.1. GTDB lineage: Bacteria > Bacillota > Sulfobacillia > RBS10-35 > JAJYVN01 > JAJYVN01. The sequence goes on along the minus strand of JAJYVN010000241.1, from coordinate 2,328 downwards.
CCCGCCGTCCTCGCTGGAACGCCCTGGCCCATACAGGTTTCCCTGCTCGACGCACAAGGCACCGTCGTGACGGGCGCCCATCTGTCGGGACAGTGGACACTCACCGGACCGTGCGCAGCGCAGGGCCCCTGCCCAGAGCAGAGCGGATCGGCAACCGTCCTGGGCGGCGAGGCCAGCCTGACCCTCCCCGCCCTGATTGCAGGGCAATATCAGTGGGTGCTGGCGCTCCCAGGGGTCCCGGCCATGACCCAAAGCCTGCAGGTAGTCAGTGCGCCCCTTGGGCAACTGGTGCTGCAGGGCAACACGCAGCCCGTCGCTGGATCCACCAACACCGTGCAAATCCGTATCGCGACCAGCACAAGCCTGCCCACTGGGGTCTGGCCGGTCGATCTGTCCACAAGCGGACAGTCGATCTCCCTGCCCCTTTTGCCGAGTGAAGCTCCCGCTGGTCCGCCACTATCGCTCTCCGCCGAGTCGATCCTGCTTCCCGCAGCGGGAAGCAGTGTATCGGTTTCCGCAGATGCGGTCGGCTCCGGGACGGTGGTGGCTTCCGTCCCTGGTGGCGCCCTGTCCACCGCCACGTTTGCGCTCACCATCAAACCCGCCGCAAGCTTTGCGCAGGCCTATGCCAGCCCCACGGTTGCTGGAACGATGGCGCATGTCCATATCGACATTACGGGCATCGCATCCAGTGTGGATCTCGAACCCATCGACCCTGCCGGGCATCTCCTGTCACCCATCGCTGCGACCGTCCAAGACGGTGTTGCCACCGCTTCGTTCGTTCCCACCCAGGCCGGAACCTGGTCCTTGCGTTGGTCCGGGAAGGGACTTGTACCGGTCCAAAGCGGCACCCTCACCGTGACCCCTGGGACGGCAACACAACTCGTCATCGACCCGACCCCCACCTCCGTACTCTTGCCTGGACAGACCGCAACCGTGAAGGCCTGGATTGCGGACCGTTACGGAAATGCCATCGCGCAGCCCTTCAGCCTCCACGCGCAGGTGAGTGGATCCGCCGGCACACTGCGCCTAAGCGCCGGAACCCTCAACGGAATCGCCGTCGCCGGTCTGTATACAGCCACCACACCCGGCGCAACCGTCGTCGTCTTCTCAAGCCCAAACCATCCAAATTTCCCTCCCGTCCGTCTGACACTGCGCACGGTGGCCACCAGCGCGGATCGTGTGGCGGGCAAAGGGCTCTGGTTAACGTACCCCGTCTGGTCCACCACCCCTGATACAACGCTCCTGCAGACAGCCAGCCAAGACGGGGTCACCCACATCTACCTGGAGGTCGCAACCTCGCTCAATGGCTTCTACGGCGGGATTGCGCTCGACAACTTCCTCCGGAAGGCGCATGACGGGGGCATCACCGTTGTGGCGTGGGTGTATGCGGCGCTCAGTGATCCGTCCGCCGATGATGCGATCCTGCGTGAGGTGGCGCAGTATCAGACACCGACGGGGGACCGCCCGGACGGCGTTGCCCTCGACATCGAGCAGGTGCTCACGCCGTCGGTGGTCCAGGCCTATGCAGCACTGGCCGCCCAACTCGAAGGCCCGAGCGGACTCGTCGTCGGGGTGACCGACCCCCCGCAGTTTGATGCAACTTACCCCTACGCCTCGCTTGCCGGATCCGTCCAGGTCTTTGCGCCCATGGACTATTGGGCGGTCCGTGAAACGGGCAACTATTGCTACGACGATGTGTACCGCTTCGTGCAGCGCTCCATCGACGTGATTCGTCAGGAGTCCGGGGAACCCAACGTGCCGGTCGATGTGATCGCGGAAGCATTTGACTGGTTCTCCCCCACGGGAACAGGGATCTTTAGCCCGTCCCCGCTCGCCCTCTCTGCCGCCATTCAGGCGGCAGCCGCAGGTGGCGCAATCGGCGTCTCCTTCTATCGCTACAGCACCTGGACCGCCGCAGAGGCGCAGGTCATGGCGGACCCCTGGTCCGGCTAGAGGACATCGACCATCACCAGCGAACCCTCTGGGCACAGTGTTGACCGAGAAGGCCGGCAGCACGAGCCTTCGGCTTCGGTCGCGGGCCTTCGGTTAAGCTCGCACCACGAATCAAAGAGGGGAACTCCGCTGGCGACACAGGAGGAACGAGCGGCCGCCGATATCTTTGTGCACCTGCCGCTGCAAGGTCTGGAACCACTGCGCCAGGGCTCGGCATTTGTCGAGGAGATCCGGACCTGCACACCCGCGCCCCACCAGCTTGCCTGCTGGTACCTCGGGCAGAACTCGGTCGTCTGGAAGGCACAAATGTCCACCGTGTGGATTGACCCATACCTGAGTACCAACCCAGCGCGGCGTTACCCACCGCTCTGT
>JAJYVN010000240.1:3930-4716 GCA_021791995.1 Bacillota bacterium | reverse complement strand
CCCCGCCCACCTTCCCCACCCCGCCCGGTCTGGTTGCTGTTGCCGCCCACCGTCCTTCGCTCCCACGACTTACCCTTCACCGGCCATCCGCCGTCTATCACCCGTTACTCGCATGCTTTACCTGCCCCAATCCGCCTCCCCTTCATGCCTCGTGCCTCAGCCTCCCCGGACTTTGCCGTTACCTTGCGGAAAGTTCCCTGTCGCCTTGACGACAAAGGCGAATGGGCTTAGCATGCAAATGATATTGATTCTCGACATAGGAGCGGTGGTTTCTGTGAGGCGAATGGGACCGACCCGGCGAGTGCTCCTGTCTGCGGCGGGGCGTGTTCGGAGCATCTTGGCCGTTCTGGTGGGAAGCATGCTGGTCGTGGTCGCCGGTTGTGGTGCCGTGGCCCCAAACGGGGCCCATGCCCGCATCACGGGGGGTGGTTCTGAGAACGAGTACGGGAACGTGGCGGGCCAGATCGGCGGTAAGTATGTGGCCGTCGCATCGGTCGAGACCAACCCGAACACCGATCCCCATACCTTTGAGGCGAGTCCTGCCGTGGCCCGAGAACTCGCGGCGGCCCAGCTGGTGGTGATCAACGGGGTGGGATACGACGCATGGGCTCAGAAGATGCTCAATGCGTCTCCCAGCCGAGAGCGAGAGGTTGTGGATGCCCAGAGCGTTTTGGGATTGCCCGCCGACACCGAAAATCCGCACCTATGGTACAACCTGACCACGATGCCACGCGTCGCTGCGGCGATCGCCGCCGATTTGGCCAAACTCCAACCTGCGCACGCCTC
>JAJYVN010000240.1:0-3920 GCA_021791995.1 Bacillota bacterium | reverse complement strand
CGAACCTGACCGCATTCGATCAGTCCCTGGAGGCGTGGGACGAGGCAATTGCTGCCTTCAAAGCGAAATACGCAGGGACGGCAGTGGCTGTGACGGAGCCTGTGGGGGATTATCTGCTGCAGGCGGCCGGGTGTGATATCCTGACGCCGTGGAGTTTTCAAGCGGCCATTATGAATGGGACAGACCCGTCCCCCCAGGATGTGACCCTTGAAGAGAGCCTCTTCAATGACCATCGTGTGAAGGTCTTCCTATACAATCAACAGGTCACCGATTCCCTGACGGCGTCGCTCCTCGCGTTGGCGGAGAAGGATGGTATTCCGGTGGTTGGCGTGTACGAAACCATGCCGACCGGATACACCTATCAGTCGTGGATGATGGCGGAGACGAATGCGCTCGAGCGAGCGGTTGCGGATGGTACATCCACAACCAAGCTCTGAGCCGGAGGACGTATCGCTGGGGGCGAAGGGGGGGCAAGGAGATGGCGGTACGCGATGCTCCGACAACGTCGGCACTGGTCGTGGACCGTATTGAGGTGGTGTTGGGCGGTCGGCCGATCATCTCGAACGTGAGTTTTTTGCTTGGACGGGGGGAGTTTGCCGGGGTCATTGGCGCCAACGGCGCGGGGAAGACGACGCTCCTCCGAACCATCCTTGGTCTCGAGCGCGCAAGCCAGGGAACGGTACAGATCCACGACGCCACGGGTTCAGCGGGACGCCCGCGGGTCGGGTACGTCCCCCAAAAGGTGTTGTTGGATCCGTCCCTGCCCCTGCGCGCCCGGGATCTTGTTGCGCTTGGTTTGGACGGCCACCGACTGGGGCTGCCGCTACCGTCCCCTGCCCGTGATCGCTTGGTCGCGGAAATGCTCGAGGCTGTTGATGCGCAGGACTTTGCGGACGAACGGGTCGGCACCCTATCCGGCGGTCAGCAGCAGCGCATTCTCATCGCCCACGCACTCATTCGTCGTCCGGTCCTGCTTGTCATGGATGAACCGCTGGCCAGTCTGGACGTGCACAGTGCCGCTAGCGTTGCGGCGCTACTGGCGCACCTGGCCAAAACGCAAGACGTCGCCATTCTGCTCTCGGCACATGACATGAATCCGCTCGTTGGTGTGATGGATCGGATCGTCTACCTGGCCAACGGGCATGCCGCCGAGGGGTCTGTGGAAGAAGTGCTCCGCGGGGATGTCCTGAGCGAACTGTATGGGCACCACGTCGACGTCATACGTGTGCATGACCGCATCGTCGTGGTTGTCGCGCCTGGCGACCCGAGCGCAACCGACCACGCCACGCTCTTATCGGGTGGAAGGGAAACAGATTGAACCGTCTACTACGCATACTCGTTGAACCAGGTTTTTTTACCAACGGGTCCGTGCACACCGCGCTGGTGGTGGGGGCGGGTGCCGCGCTGGTGTCGGGCGTGGTGGGAGTTTTCACGGTAATGCGTGGCCAATCCTTTGCGGGACACGCCCTGAGCGATGTGAGTAGCGCGGGCGGCTCCCTCTCCTTCCTTTTGCGCATGAATCCGCTTTTGGGTTTTCTCGGCATGGCAGCTCTCGCGTCGGGCGGCATGGAGCTCGCCGGCGTGCGCTACGCCCGGGGCCGCGACCTCGCCACAGGCGTGGTCCTCGGGGCAGGGCTGGGGTTGGCTGCCTTGTTCCTGTATCTGGACAGCACATTCACGACGACAACAGGTGCGGCAATCACCGTAATGTTCGGATCAATGTTTGCCATTCCTGCGTCTACCGCCATCCTGGCCTCCCTGGTTGGGTTGGTGGCGCTCGTGGCGGTGGCGGTGCTGTATCGCCCGCTCCTTCTGACATCGGTCCATTGGGAATTGGCGGCTGTGCGCGGGGTGCGGGTAGGCCTGATCGCCCTCCTGTATATGCTGGTGCTGTCCTTGGCGGTGAGTCTCTCGGCCATCACGGTCGGGGCGATCCTGTCGACTGCCCTCCTCATTGGGCCAGCGGGAACGGCACTGGGTGTCGCGCGGCGTCCAGGATCGGCGGTGCTCCTCGCCTGCGGCATCGCGCTCGGCGCGACGTGGCTCGGGATTCTGCTCGCCTATGACAGCGGCGCATGGACGCCGCAGCACCCCTGGCCGGTCAGTTTTTTCGTGGTCGCGCTACTCCTTCTCTCTTACCTTGCCATCGGCCGGTCGCCGCGGCGCGTGCCCCGGCCCGCGAACGGGGAGATGTAGGATGTTTGCGGGATTTATGTTGGGCACTTGGATGGTCGGCACGCTTGCGGCCCTCGTGGCAGGCGTGGTCGGTGTCTTTGTGGTGCTGCGTGGTTCTGCCTTTGCTGCCCACACCCTGCCGCTCAGTGCCTTCCCGGGCGCCGCTGCGGCGAGTCTGGTAGGACGCAGCCAGATCCTCGGCATGGTACTCTTTGCCGGTGTGGGAGTGGTGGGGATCGCGCGCTTGCCGCGCCGTGACGACCACGACGTCGGCACCGCGCTGACCCTCGTGACGCTCCTGGGACTGGGTGCTCTCTTCCTGAGCCTCACCAATGGCTATGCCTCCGAGGTTTACGCGCTCTTGTTTGGTCAGGTGCTCGGTGTTGGCGTGCGTGACCTCACGGTCGTTGCGATCATGGGCGCCGTGGCTATTGCGGCGACGGCTGTGTTCTATCGACCGCTTTTGCTCACATCGATCTCCTCGGAACTGGCCGAGGCCCAAGGCGTATCTTGTGAGCAGATGGACGTGATCTTCCTCATATTGTTGGCCCTAACAACGGTGATGACACTACCGATCGTTGGGGCGCTTTTGGTCTTCAGCCTGCTTGTGGGTCCTCCAGCGGCGGCCCGGATGCTCACCAAAACGCCCCTTCACACCGTCCTGTTGTCCGTGGTCCTGGCGCTCTTGGTGACCTGGCTCGCGATCGCTTTATCCTACCTGACCAACTGGCCCATTGGCTTTTTTGTGGGGGCCCTGGGCGCGCTGGCCTACGGCGCTGGGGTCGCTTGGTCGGCATGGCGCGGCCGGTCGCGTCGAGACGTGGCGGGGGCGACCAGAGCGATATAGCCTGGTGCCGCTGGAGCCCGAAACTCATGGCCTTCATAGCGTCGGAACCGTTGAGCAGCATGGAAAGTGGTAATGGCATGAGCTGGGATCTCCACTCCCACCCGTCGGAGGAGTTCTTTTTGCAGAGGGGATCCGGCGTCGTCACGAGGAGGAATGGAGAACCTGCGGGATGAACAGGCACACGCACGGTATTACGTGCCACCGTGTCGAGGGGCGTGGCCCGTGTGCCGAAGTTGCGGGCGGGTTTCTCCATTGAGTGCGCTTGGTGCGAGTCTTCTGTTAGGCTTCGGGAGAGCGCACGGCGGGAGACACCGGCGTTCGTGTCGCCCTGGATGCTTATCCTCGAACAGCTACGGAGCTCCGGCCTCGCGCAAGCGCTACGCCGCGTAGTAGGCCAACATGCAGGAGAAGCCAGTGCCTGCCATACGACCATTACTCAAGCAGAGTTATTGCTGCCATTCCGGCAGCATTTCGAAGGCGACCATCTGCGGCGACCAGCGGCAGAGCCAAGCGCCGTGCGAGCTCCAGGTAGCAAGCGTCATAGGACGAAAGCTGATGGGACCGGGCGAAGTCCATCACTGCCCCCCAACTGCCATCGACCGCTACTGCGTCGACGGTGATCGGCAGGCTCCGCAGCAGCGCCAGAAACTGGGCACTCTGTGATGCCGTCAGGCGACCGCGCCGCTCGCCGACGACCAACACGTTCGCCACTTCAAGGGGCCACACGGAGGGTTTCAACTGTTGACCAACTAGATCTACGTCTAACGACAGATGTTGTATACTAAGTGCATGAAGTTAAGTACATGGGCGAAGGAGCAGGGCATCCGCTACCAAGCCGCGTGGCGAATGTACCGCGACGGCAAATTGCCTGTGCCAGTGTAGCAACTACCGACCGGCA
>JAJYVN010000239.1 GCA_021791995.1 Bacillota bacterium | reverse complement strand
CGATCAGGGCCACTTGCGCGGCAACATGGCACCACGCTCCGGCCAGCAGCGCCGCCCGCAGAAGCGGCAGATATGCGCCACCCGCCATGGCAGACGGAGGACGGTGTCCGTCTGGTGGCAACCCGGACAGGTGCTCGGCACCTGCAACCAACGAAGGGGGAGAACCGCAACCAGAGCCGTCAGGATGCCCGCGCCCAAAAACAGAGCCATCCCCGCCAGCGCAATGTATGCTGCACTGGGAGCAAGAAAAGCGAACAGCAGGAAGGATGCGCTCGTCAACATCAGCGCCACACCCGCCAGCGTCCACCGCAGCAGGAAGCGCACCCAACCCACCTTGAGTCCCCACTGGTCACGCCGGTCCTGCTTTTGCGTGGCTCGCGGCACCGCAGAGCCTCCCTCCGTCTGGGCTCAGCATAACAGGACGCACCGCCGGTCGAAACTCCCAAGACCGGCCCGATTTGCACACCGCAGGGTTCGTCCATTGACACAAAAGGCGCATGCCCGTAGGTTATAGGCAAAGGGAGGCGGACCATATGGCAGCTGTTCCGCACATCTCCGAGTCTGAGTGGATCGTCATGGAAGTGCTCTGGTCACAGGGGGCACGCTCGACCGACGAAATCATCGACGCCCTGGCGGAAACCAAGGCTTGGCGACCGAAGACAATCAAAACCTTTATCTTCCGCTTGATCCATAAGGGGGTCCTGCAACCCGTCGGTCCACGACTGACGCGACGGTATCTACCCGCCTTCACCCGGGAGCAGTGCCTCGAGGCCGAGAACCAGTCCTTCCTGGACCGGCTGTACGGTGGCTCCGCCAAACCGCTTTTGGCCACCTTCCTGCGTGATCAACGACTTAGCCCGGAGGACATCGCGGAGTTGAAGGCCATGCTCGAAGGGCGATAGCTCCCGGCGGCAGCCGTCGCACGTCCAGGCCAACCACCGACGGGGTCATTCTGCCCCCTCCCTGAGACCTCGTTGCTGGCCCCCAAGGGCGCAATACAAGCGCCCCGTTGTATCTGCACACGCAGCCGAACGTTCGCGTGGTGCCACCCGTTACCACATTTCCCCAACCGAACCGCAACGTCTTTCCGCCGCAGCGAGATAGCGGAAACGCCGATCCCGCTTGCGTTTCCGATTCAGAGCCGCCAAGACGATGGCAGTGCCCGCAGCCGAATCGACGCGGATCGCCGCGTGCACCAAGCGACAAACACTCGCTAAGGTGGTGGCCGCGCGAACACCCAACAAGTCCAGACTGAGTAACCTAAACACGGTTATTACCTCCGCGTTCGACACTGCGTGGCTAACAGGTCCCCCGAAGCCAGTCCTACCTTAGGGCCACCCTCTGTTTTGGCGCCCCGCTGAGCGACACGCACGGCGTGACCGTATCCCCATTACGCCAGACGCACTGCTGCGTTTCCCGTGTGGCGTGCAGGACCTTCGCATGCCCACCGCCAATGCTGGAGCATGGGGCCGATGCACTCCGAGGGAGGCGATTGGGTGGTCCGCATCGTCATCGCTGGGTCTGGATACATGGGCGCTGTGCATTCGGAGCGGTTGAGCCAGATCCCGAACGTTCACGTCGTCGGCGTTCTAGCACGGAGTCTTGGAAGTGCAGAAACGCTCGCCGCCCCCTGGGGCGCGAGGGCGACCACATCCCTAGAGGAATTGCTGGCCATCCCGTGCGACGCTGTCGACATCTGTTTACCGACGGATCGACACGCCACGACGGCCCTCGCCGCGTTTGCCGCTAAGCGCCACGTCATCTGTGAGAAGCCCATCGCCCTACGGGTGGAGGATGCGCTCACGATGGCCGCCGCCGCGCAGGCGGCGGATCGGCTCTTGCTGATCGCCCACGTCCTACGATTCTGGCCAGAGTATCGGGCGGCGCGCGATTTGGTACGGGCCGGGGAGATCGGTCAGCCGACGGCAGCCCTGGCACGTCGCCTGAAATACTCCGCAAGCGATCCGCTGACTAACCGCAGAGAGAGTGGTGGGCCTGTTGTGGATCTCCAGATCCACGACGTCGATTTCCTTCAGTGGTGCTTTGGCACGACCCCGCTACGCGTGGCCGCGGCCGGCAGCGAGTATCATACCTTCAGTACATTGGTCTTTTCCGACGGGGCTGCCAGCATCGAGGCCGGGTCCGACCTCCCCGCAGGCTATCCGTTTGCATCCCAGGTGGAGATCCGCGGAGATCGGGGGTTTCTCTCGTACCTGTATCGCGCGGGCGGGGAGCGCGTGGAGCAGGCGGGAGGGGAAAGCCTGCTCCGGCTATGGCGGCAGTCCGGCACAGCCGTCCTGCCCGCAGTCCCCCCCGGCGAGGCGTATGCTCTGGAACTGGAACACTTCGTTGACTGCATTCGCCGGCACGAGCCAAGCGCGATCATCACGCCGCAGGAGGCAGCGCAAGCGCTGCAAACCAGCTTGGCCTTACGGGACGCACTGAAGGGAGGGGCGATGGCCGTGCCGCAACTGCAATAGCAGGCGGGCAACGGCCACTTCCCCGCTCACAGGCCCCAGTGCTCACGAATGTATGTACGGCTCAGTTGCGAACTCTCAAGGGGCGTCCGCTTGGTGTTGTCCTGTTCCACCGCACACCAGGGAAGGTGGAGTTCCAACAGCACCTCACGGATCGCGGCCCAGTCGAGACGCCCCTGGCCCACCTCAGCGAAGCTACCATCGGCGGCCATGTCCTTGAGATGTACATACGCCACACGATCCCCCAGAAGACGCAGAAGGGATGGGGCGTCCTGTCCTCCCCGCTCGAGCCAATAGGTGTCCGGACAGAGCTTGACGTTTGCGGGGTCCGTCGCACGCAAAAGGTGCCCCAGCACAAACAGGTCGTGGTGAATCTCATGCGCGTGGTTATGGTAACAGAGCGTCACGCCATGCTGGCGGCAGATCTGTCCAGCCCGATCGAGATTCGCCGCCTTTTCCCGTATTTGTGACGATGTGGCAAAATCCGAACCGCTGCATGCCAAGATGTGTGCATCATTCAACGCAAGCCACCGCAATTGGTTCTCCACGTCCCGCTCCACATTATTGATATTGGTGTGGCTCGCTGCGAGACGCAACCCGTTCGCCTTGATCATCTCGGCCGCCGCCTCCTGGTTTTCCGGCGGACGGAGTTCCACCCCTGCATACCCAGCCTGGGCAGCCTCCCGCAACACCCGGGCAAGGTCGTTCGTTCGCGCTTCGCCCCACACAATCGTCTGAACCGCAACCTCCACGATCGCACCCCCCATCGGTCCTCACTTGGACTTTGGCCACGCATCGGCCAATTCCTGCGCTCGAAGGGACGGGGTCGCAAGGGGAAGTGCATGCTGATTGGAAAACTGTGTACAAACGGCTCTGCCAGCCTTTCACACCGTCCGCCCGACCGGGTTTTCGCCCCTATCGGCGTTGGATGGGCCCCGCGCGAGGCGGAGGCAACCGGGGAACTCGGGCGTGCGTGAGGCCCGCGCGTCACGCACGCGCGGGGTTTTGCGCTGACCCCGCACCGCCCGTCCCCATCGCGACCGCTGCAGCATCCGAAGGGCCACCCCGAGGCGGTCGCACTCGCAACCTCGCTTCCGCCGGTGGGGGAAGTCCCAGGCCCGCAACGCATCCAGAGCCCTGACCGCGGCAGTCCCGCTCTGCCGTCCATCCGCTACTCCCCGCACCTTCCGATCCGCTTGCAGGCGCTCGTCGTGGTCCAGGCTGTTCCCTCCATGTCCAGTGCCACCCGACTGCCGACCCAATGAATAGGCAAGCGGGCAACGTTTGCCCTCTTCGCATCATGGGCACAGCGTTCCCCCATAGACCCTCAGCACCCGGGCGGGACATTGGCGGGGCGGAGAAGATCCGGCAACCCGTCTTACCGGCTCATACCGAATCGTAACGACAGGGTTTGTGGCGTCTTTTGGGTCGCTGCTTCCGGCTCCTTCCCGAGGGTTCGGCCGATCCCCTAGAGGACCCGTTGGCTTATAGGTCGAAAACCGGCCCCTGGCCGAGTGCCACTCCGACCTCACGAAGAGCGCGCAGTTCCCCCGGCAGACCAATCCCGAGCGCAATGAGTTCGATCCCAGTTCGGCGTGTGTAGTATTGCAGGGACTCAATGTAGGTGCGGCGGCCGAAGTCCTGGTCGACACCCATCACCAGGGATTCAGCAAGCTTGATATACGTAGGTCGAAGCTCGACGAGGGCATGGCCGGTCGTGCCACCGGCTCCATAATGGTCAACCGCAAACGGCACGTTCCCAAGGACGTGCAAAGCCTGTTCCATGCGGGGAACGGCAGTGGCGATCTCCAGGACCAGTGTATCCGGCGCGTGGCGGAAGCGGCGCAAGAGCGTGCGGAAGCTCGTGACGAAACCGGGACGGGAAAGGCTTGTAGCATTGATGTCGATAAAGAGCCGCCCTTCGCGGTCACCCCATGACTCCAGGGCCTGTTGGAGCGAGGCGAGATCGAGGGCGGCGCTTTCCGCCGGTCCCGCGTACGCTGCGGTGGCACGCAAGAGGCTCGCTTCCTCCCACCGGCTTCGCGCGGGTCCTCGCACCTCCGCTTCGTATCCCACGAGATCACGATTCGCCAATCGAACGACGGGCAGGAAGGAAGACTCCAACCGGTGCGCCGTCAAGAGATCCGATACCGCCCCCCAATCCGTGCGGGGGCGCACTGCCACCAAGCGAGCTGGTTCTGAACCCCGGACAGCCGATGGAACAAGCGTAACGACCGCTCCACG
>JAJYVN010000238.1:2704-4778 GCA_021791995.1 Bacillota bacterium | reverse complement strand
CGTCGAAGGGCCAACCATCCTTCATCTCTCGCACAGCACCGCTGTCAGCGATGGCTACCTACGTCACCTCACCTCCAGCGTTCGTGACACAACAGGGCACCTGACATAGTGCGACATGTCGCGGAACAGAATCTCGCCCAGGAGCCGGCGGCGTTGGCGATCGAGCGGTGGACCCACTCAGATCGAATCCATCGACGGCCAGCGCCATCCTGGACGCGAACGACGACGCGCGACGGGTCGAAGCATCGGTGAACGGTGCGGCCGGTATTTCCGGCGCGCGTGTGCGCGAACCGGGCGCGCATCCAGGGGTAGGGGAAGGTTTGGCAGGCCGAACTGCCGGATCCAACCCCGGAGGCAGTTCCGACGACCGTCAAACGGTCGGCCAGGTGGCCGATGCACGTTCCATTCTCCGAGCTGTTGTGCGCGTGCTGGGAAGGGTGCTAGAGGGCGATCCGTCCACGCTTGGCCGCATCCTACGAGCCATGGCCGATGAGGTACCCGGTATCGGGGCGCTGCTTGGCCCGGATGGGACCGAGGCGACCCGCGACCGGCTCGAGCCAACGGGATGATGACACTGGACGATGCGCTGCTCGTAGCGCGGACCCTGGTATCTGTCGGGTTTACACTCGAGCAGGCTGCCGACAATCAGGCGATCCCTGCCGAGTTTCGCGTGGGTGTCTTGGCACGACTGGAACAAGAGCGCTTGGTCGTGGTCCGCGACCCCACCATGGTGGAGGACGCCAACCGTCCGCACACGGATTGGTTGCCCTCAGTTGATCGCAACACCTGGTACTATTGGCCGCGCCTTCGCCGGTACCTCATCAGTCGACGCGGGTGGACGGAGCCAGCCGTCCGCTCGCTGGATGACGCGTCCGACTTAATCCTCCGAGCGGTTGAGGATCCGCGGTCCGGCCGCGCCTTCAATACTCGCGGCTTGGTGGTTGGCTACGTCCAGAGCGGAAAGACAGCAAACTACACGGCCCTGATCGCCAAGGCGGTCGATTGCGGCTTCCGCCTGATCATTGTTCTCTCCGGCATCCACAACGGCCTCAGACTGCAAACACAGCGACGGTTGGACGAGGAGCTCACGGGTCTCGCGGGAGATGTTCCAGTTGGGGTGGGTACATTCGAACCCATTCCCCCAGGCCGCGACTGGGTCATGTTCACGAAGGAGGAACTCTCGGGGGACTTCAGCGCTGGCAACGCGAATGCAGCGGCACTTGGAGGAAGCCAACCGATCCTTCTGGTCGTGAAGAAGAACGCCTCCGTCCTCCGTCGCCTGACCGCGTGGCTTGACGGTGCTCGGGAAGAGGTGCGACGCGCTGTCCCTTGCGTCGTCGTAGATGATGAGGCCGACTTGGCGTCCGTGAATACCGGCGGGAACCGTCCTCCGGCAGACCTTGACGCGGAGGAGGAGGACGAAGGGCTCGGCGACCTGGAGGAGCCGGATGATCTCACGCCCAGCAGGATCAATGAGCAAATCAGAAGCCTGCTGGGGCGCTTCAACAGTGTGGCCTACATTGCGTACACGGCGACGCCGTTCGCCAATGTCCTCATTGACCATACGGCGATCGACCGGGTCGCCGGTGACGATCTGTACCCGAGATCCTTCATTGTCGCGCTGCCTCAGCCACACCAGTACATAGGAGCCGACCGTGTCTTCGGTGCCCCGGATGATCCGGAGGGCGGCATGGATATCATCCGTCAGGTACCCGAAGAGGACGTGGCTCAGCTCGTGCCCCTGCGACGGGCTGACGCCACCGGCTTCGCCGCGTCAGTTCCGCCAACCCTCCGCCAAGCGCTGGAGGACTTCGCGTTGGCTGGAGCCGCTAAGGCTCAGCGTGGAGCCGCCATTGCACCGGTCACGATGCTTGTCCATGGCAGCTTCTACACCACTGTCCAGCACTCCGTTGCCCAGGCCGTCGCCGACGAGGTGAAGAGTCTCCGCGACGAGTGGCGCTACTTTCGCGCGAACGGGCTCGCTGCGAAACTGAGCGCCCGATGGGAAACGGACTTCCGCGTTGTCACTCGGACGGAGGCACCCCAACTTGAGGTCGGGTTCGAGAGCGTTGAA
>JAJYVN010000238.1:0-2694 GCA_021791995.1 Bacillota bacterium | reverse complement strand
CGAACGGCTCGACGTCCGGGAGCTCAATTCGGATTCGCCGGACGAGGTCGACTACCGGCGTGAGCCCTCGCTTAAGGTGGTTGTAATTGGTGGTAACCGTCTCTCACGAGGACTAACTTTGGAAGGTCTCACAGTCAGCTACTTCATCCGACGGGCCAATACATACGACACGCTTATGCAGATGGAGAGGTGGTTCGGCTACCGCGAAGGCTACGCCGATCTCACGCGTGTGTATACGACAACCTGGTTGGAACAGTGGTTTCGTGACCTTGCCATGGTCGAAGACGAGGTCCGAGGTGACATCGCGAGGTACCAGCAGGAGGGCCTGACGCCGCTTGATGTTGGGGTTCGGATCCGGAGCCACCCTGCCATGCTGGTGACGAGCCCCCTGAAAATGGGGACGGGCCGGCCGATCAGCGTTGCTTTCGCTGACCAGCTTCAGCAGACGGTAACGTTCCCCTTCGACGACTCTGGGTGGTTCACGCACAATGTGGACCTCACTCGCCGGTTCTTATCGGACCTCGGGCGGCCGGGAACAGAGCGCAATGTACCCATGTGGACACGCGTGCCAGGCGGTGAGGTCTTGGCCTACGTTCAGGCGTACCGCACCGATCCCAACGCTACCCGAGTTCGTTCTGAATTACTGGCTCGGTACATTGAAGAACAGATGCAGGTTGGGGAATTGGCCGAGTGGTCAGTGGGCGTGATGGAGCGACCCTCCCCGGACCCCCGCTTGGGCACGATCGACCTCGGCGTCGTCGGCCGTTCGACCGTGGGGCTTATTGAGCGCACACGCCTCACCGGGCAGAACTCCGTCAAGGCCATCACGTCACCCGAGGACCAAACGATCGGGATGACCGATACGGAGCAGCGCCGGTTCGAGACCTTGCGTCAGAGCTTCCCCGACGAACCGCAGGGCCCGCTGTCGCGCAGGGCAAGGGACCCCCACCGAGGCCTTCTCCTGATCTACCCAGTCAGCAAACACTCGGGGGTGGGCCGGTCCACCCCCGGCCGCACCACGCTTTTCAACGATCCATCTAGTGCAGACCACGTTATCGGCTTAGCGGTGGTGTTTCCGGCATCAGACAGCGCAGTAACCGTACCCTACATCGTCGGCTCGGTTGGGGTTGGTCGGGAATGAGTACCACGGTGACGGAGCAAGACTGGGGGCCGCTGGATGCGCACGCACCGGCGTTCGGTCTGCTTAATGCCCGGAAGATCGGACCCGACTCCAGTGTGCTACTGGGTGTGGACCACGACGGACTGCGGCACCTACTGATTGCACTCGCATCAAAGGGCTCCGGATTCCGAGATGTGGCAAGCCGCGGGCTCGCGGTCCGTGAGCGGGCCTTGGAGGTCGACGGGCTGAGTGAGCGTCCGTTTCTCGACCTGTCGTGCGTCGACCCCACAGGCGGCAGGCTGTTCAACCTCGTCGCGTCGGAGGTCATCAATGAGGTCCAAGGTGGAGGAGAACCGGCGGCGGCGGTTCGGTCTACCGTAGCCCGCTGGAGGCGATTCTGGGGGGCCGCTCGCACAGATGGCTTGACGCCTGAGCAGCTGCGAGGGCTGTTTGGCGAACTGTGGTTTCTCGCTAGGTGGGCCCTACCGCATGGGTTGGCGACCGTAGCTCGATGGAACGGACCCACGGGATCGCGTCACGACTTTGAGTGGCCCGCCTTTTCTGTCGAGACTAAGACCACGACCTCCATCCGTGGTCACGTTCATCGCGTGAGCGGCTTGGACCAACTCGACCCTCCCGATAACGGGCAACTCTACCTGTTCAGCCTGCGAGTGCGGGAGGAGCCGGGGGCCGCCCAATCCCTGACCACCTTGATCGACCACGTTTCGGTCACGCTTGCCAATGCGGCCAACTTATTGACGCTCTTTGAGACCCGCCTTGGTCAGGCCGGGTACAGCCCGGCGGACGCCGCTCGCTACGAGGATGTGCGATTTCACGTCGCAGACCAGCGTCTCTACAAGGTCGCTGACCGCTTTCCGAGGCTGACGTCCGCGTCGTTCGCAAGTGGACTCCCATTGGGAGTAGAGCGTGTGGAGTATGAGATCAACCTAGAGACTTGCGTTGATCTGTGCGTGGCAACAGACCCATCGGACCCGAAAATATCGCTTGGATGGTGACATTTAGCCAAGGTAAGGCTCAGAGTTCCAGCCTTAGCCGAAAGCGCCGGGCGCTGCGGCTTTCCAGTTTCGCGGCCGGCTGTGGGAACAAGGCGGTCGGATTGCGGCCTCACTTGGTCGCGATCGGTGGAAAGTGCAAAGCGACAGCCGCCAAGGAGGATGGGGTGACAGTTTTGTCCCGTGGGAAGCTGCCAACGCAGCAGTGGTGCACCCTCGAGCAGATGCCCGTCCCGAAGACTGTACAGCATCCGGCTCCTATGTGATCGCTAAGGCCGGAACTTATACCTGGAATCGGAAGTCTGCGACAGGGACGCGGGACGAAGGATTTCGGCCACAGCGATGGTGGTGAGAATCTTGGGTGATGGGCGGCGCATCGAACGACATCCTATCCAGGCTGTCATAGAGAGCGCGCAGCGCCTGGCGGCGACAGCTCCGCGCCTAACGGCAGAAGACCTGTGGAAGCACACGCCGGGACATTTTGCGGATCTTGTCGAGGCTCCCCAACTGGCATGGCGTCAATATTGGCGTGGAGTGCTAGGCACCGTCTACGGTGAAGGC
>JAJYVN010000237.1 GCA_021791995.1 Bacillota bacterium | reverse complement strand
TTTCCTCTACGTCGCCTTATCCCGATCTTGCAATTATGCCGATCAGGCGTGTCGACGACCGCAGAGAGCTTGATCTGGCGGGCTTCGTGAACCGTAGGGCACCGCGGAAGTCGGCATAATCACAGGCTCTCCAGGAAGGCCAATAGGGCGTCAGGGGGCCGATAGCGGCCTGGTCGTACGGACGGCGGCGTCGTCCGTGCCAGGGCTTTCTCTTTGAGCGACATGTCGGCGTGCAGGTACGCTTGGGTTGACCGAGGGTCCGAATGACCGAGCCACAGGGCGATGACCGAGGTATCGACGCCGGCTTGCAGCAATTGCATGGCGGTGGTGTGGCGCAGGACATGCGGCGTGAGGTGCTTATTGGCCAGGGCGGGGGCCCTCCGCCCCGCAGCGGCGGCGTGGGTGGCCACACGACGTTCGACCGCATCGGAGCTGAGGCGTCTGCCAGTGTGCGTGGGGAACAGGGGCTCCTCCGGCTGACCCTGGCGTTCGCGCAGCCACGTGCGCAAGGCGGCAACTGTTGGCTTGGTCAGGGGCACGCACCTTTCCTTGCGGCCCTTCCCCTCGCAGTGCACGTACGCGCCCGCCGTCAAACTGACGTCGTGGCAGTCGAGCCCGATGATCTCAGACAGGCGGAGGCCCGTCTGGATCGCCAGCAGCATGAGCATGCGATCGCGGCGACCCTCCCAGTGCGTGCAGTCGGGTGCCGCCAGCAGCGCGTCAACCTCCACCGGCGTCAGATAGGACACGGATTTCTTCTCACAGCGCTTCTGTGGGATGGCGAGGACGCGCTGGATGAGCGCCGCGTGCTCGGGATGGCGCAGGGCGGCGTATCGGAATAAGGAGTGTACGGCTGCGAGGCGAGCATTGCGAGTCCGCGTGGTGTTGTGGCGCCCCGTCTCCAAATGGTCGAGGAAAGCACTGATGACCACCGCGTCCAGGTCATCCCAATCCACAACTGATGGCATCTTGCCCGTCTGCTGGCGAACGAAATCCAGCAGCAACCGGAAGGCATCCCGGTAAGCGACGATGGTCCGGGGGCTGACATTGCGCTGACGCACCAGCCGGTCCGTGAAGAAGGCCTGCAAAGTCGGCGCCAGTGCGCTCATGGCCGCCGCCCTGCGGTGGCTTCCAGGCGTCCGGCCGCCAAGGCGAGCAGTTCCGGCGTTGCCGACAGGTAACGGTACGTGAAACGGGGATCGCGGTGGCCAAGGTAGGTAGATAGTCGCGGCAGCCAGGCTTGCACGTCCTTGCCGTCGCGATACCAGCTGATCAGGGTATGGACGGCGAACGAGTGGCGGAGGCCGTGAATGCGCGGTCTGACCGGAGATTGGGCACCGACACCGGACCTGGCGAGCAACTGGTGGAAAGTGCGTAGCACCGTTTCATACAGCAGCGGGGTACCCTGCTGCGAAACGAAGAAGTTTGGCGTCTTGGGATGCAACCAGCGCTCGTCCCGTCGCCTCGCGTAGAGCGCCAGGGCGTGCGTGGTGCTGGTGTGCAGCAGGACCTCGCGCGACTTGCCGAATTTCGAGAACCGGACCATCAGCACCCCGTCCGTGAGGTTGACATCATTGCGATGCAGTCGAATCGCCTCGCCGACCCGCATGCCGGTTACGACCAGCAAGCCGATCAGCGTCTCGTACGTGGCGGCGCGGAATGATGGGGTGAGTTGCCTTGCCTCAGCCATCAGGGCGCCGATGTCGTCGGCTGAGAAGATGAACGGTGCCCGTCGCCGCTTGGGATAAGGCAGCAGGCCCACCGGAGGCACCTCGGTTCGAGGATCGATGCCGGCCAGGTAACGCGCAAAGCCGCGGACCACGGCGATGCGTTGGGATCGCGACGCCGGCGCTGGGTCGCGTGGCGACGCCTGGGCCCAGGCCAGCGCGTTCGCGACCGTGACCGTTTCCGCCTTGATAGTCTCCAGATAGGCAACGTACGCGGGCAAAAGCCACGCGGCGTGATCCATTTTGTGGCCCAGGGCTCGGCGTAGCTGCACATACTGCTGTGCCACCTGGCCAAGGCTGTTCACTGCTCGCCCCCTGGCCACGGCTGGGCCACGTTGCGCAGCGCCACTCGGTCGACCTTCGCGTAGATGGCCGTGGTCGCAATATCCCGATGGCGGAGGACTTGGCTGATCTCAGAGAGTCTCACGCCCTGATACAACATTTCACTGGCCAGTGCGTGGCGGAGTCGGTGGGCGCGTACCGTAGGCAGGCCTGCACGCCGAGATGCCCGGAGCACCGCTTCGCTGACACTCACCCTGCTGACCGGTTGGATCGGCGCACGGCAGCTCGTGAACACGCTCCGGCAATCGGTCTGTGGTCGGCCAGCGCGGAGATAGGCCACAATCGCCTCGCCCACATCGGTTGGCAGCGGCAGGCAGTCGTGCCGATAGCCCTTTCCGCGAATGGTGATCTCGCCGTTGCGCCAGTCGATGTCGCCCAACTGCAGCCGGGCGACCTCTACGGCACGCAGGCCGAGCCGTGCCAGGAGTGTCAGAATGGCGAAGTCACGAAGTCCCGGCGCCCGAGACCGGTCACAGCTGTCGAGCATGGCCGCTACCTGTGCTGGCGTAAGCGTGGCGGGCAGACGGGCCTCACGCCAGCCGGACGTCGGTGGTATCGCCGCCGCCAACTCCGCAGTCGCCAGTCCCTCCGCTTCGAGAAAGCGAAGGAAGGAACGTAGATACTTCACACAGTTGCACGCTGAGCCGACCGCCAGGCGCGCCGCCTCTCGTTGCAAAAAGCCCATGATCTCGACGCCAGTCACATCGCGCAGATTGAGATCATTGCCGGAACGGCCGGGGCGTGCCGCAAAAGTGTGAGAAAGTACGGTGCCCATAATACCTGGGCCCCATAATGTTCGGATCTCGTCGCAAACGGCTTGCTGAGAGAATCGCCGCTTGGACAAGGACTTTAGCGCCAAAGAGAAAACTCCCCTGTTCGACCTGGCAACCCCTGGCCCGGGAATCCACGCCAGGTCGAAGGAAGAGGAGTGAATTGAGTGTATCGGGATGCCTCGAGACTGACAAGGTGGGGGCCGCCGAGCGCCCGGGGTGGCAAGTGGAACTCATCGAGGAGGTCATCCACCTGCTGGCCAGCGCCCTCGATGATCGCGAACTCACCGCGGCCACGGACTTGTACGAGATCGAATGCCGCGTCCAGAAGCTGTTTCGCCGGCTGGGGGCAGTGCTGACGGCCAAGCTGGCGCAGCGGGCTGCGGCGGGCTGTCCGCGGCCCTGCTGCCCTGGCTGTGGTCAGCTCATGCAGGTGCGCAATCAGCGTGGCCGGCATCTGGTTGGCACCACCGGTGAGTTCATCCTCCACAGAAGCGAGTATAGCTGCCGACAGTGCGGCGAGGCAGTTGTCCCGGCCGACGAGCTGTGGCAGTTGGGGCGCGAGCAGCTGACGCCCGCCTTGCAGCAAGTGCTGGCGCGTGCCGGTGCCGAGATCGCCTCGTTCGAGCGAGCATCCGAGCTGGTCGGCCTGATCTTGCAGATGGATAGCTTGACGGCGGACAGTACGGCGCGCACCACCGAGGCCTTAGGTGCGGTGGCCGAGCAGCAGACGCAGCAAAGCATCGCCGCGTCTGAGCAGGCGCGGGAGGCGCCGGATGATCATGACCCGGCGGCCTTGACCGTGCTGATCGGTGTGGATGCGACCAAGGTGCATGCCGGTGGGTGCTGGCGTGATGCCAAGATCGCCGTGGCGGTGCCGCTGGGCGCGGAGCCGGTCCCCTGCGGCAAGCACGACCGCTTGCGCTTGCCCCTGGGCCAAGCCTCCTATTGCGCGGGCATTGAAGGGGCCGACGCCTTCTTTGACCGTCTGCGGGTCTTGGTGCGTCAGGCCGGCTGGCAGCCCGGCCCCCAGGCGCACCTGCTGCTCATCGGCGACGGCGGGGAGTGGATCTGGAACCGGGCAGATCACCTGCGGCAGCGGCAGACCGAAGTCACCGAGATCCTGGACCTCTACCACGCGCGCGAGCACGTGTGGGAAGTCGCCCATGCCTTGCTGGGCACGGGCGTCGCCGGCCACCAGTGGGGAGAACAGCTATGTGAGGCGATGCCTGCAAAAGGCGGCGCCATCGTGCTCGCCGCCTTGGCGAAGTTACGTCCCCGCACCAAGGCCCAGCGGGAGCTTCTGCAAAAGGCTACCGAATACTTCCAGACCAACCTCGCACGCATGGACTATCCCCACTACGCCCAGCAAGGCTGGCCCTTGGGGTCGGGCATCGTCGAATCCGCCTGTCGGCTGATTTGCGGGCTGCGCTGCAAACAACCGGGCATGCGCTGGAGTGTGGGCGGTGCCCAAAACGTGCTCTCCCTGCGCGCCCTGGCACTGTCGGCCGCCGGCCTCTGGCACAACTTCTGGGCCGGTCACCCTCAGACTCGTCGTCCCGCCCTCGCTTCGCTCACAATCCCTCAGGCACGCCATGACGCCGCGTGACCCACGAATCTGCGGCACGCCCTACTCTACACGGTCGACAGGTCCTTCCTCCGGACCCCGGTTTTGGAGATCCCCGTTGACTTGGGGTTCGCCCGCGTCCCCTGCGCGTTCGGCCATCTGGGGTTCGACGCCTATCAGGTCACGCAAGGCAACCCGGGTTGCGCTCCTCAGCGCCTCGGGAAGGCCCGCGTCATCCTCGACCTCTAGGCTGACCTTGAGGCGCTGCTTCGGCCGTCCCACGAGCGGCGTCAGAACCCGGCTGTAGAACAGCTGCCACTTCTGCCAGGTGAGATCCCCCGACCACGCCAGCGCCACGACTCGCCCTTCGGGGGGGCTTGTCGCCGTGTCGTCGCC
>JAJYVN010000236.1 GCA_021791995.1 Bacillota bacterium | reverse complement strand
AGGAGAACGGCCTGGTGAAACCGGCTGCTGCGAAGCAGGAACGTTCCAATAGGAAACCGGCAGTAGCCGGAAATAAAAGACTATAAGAACAGGAACGGTCGACCCAGTGGGCAACCGGGCAGCCCAAGCATTGTCCGTATTGGAGGCCGAACGGGCTGAGGCGACAGCGCACCCGGCACGACCTGGTCGTCCACCAACCGTATCGCCCCCTGCTCAGCCTGCCATGCAGGCTGAGCAACTCGTCATGCCCCCCCCCCCGCACAAGACCCCTGCTGGGTTACATTCCTAACTGAGTGAGCCAGGGGCGTTTCGGTAACCTTTTCTCGTGGGTTGACACGGGTCGCGGGTGATGCTCCATGGCTAGCGGAAGTCGCAGCGACGGCGCCTCCTAAGGCTCAAGCCTCAGGATTCCGGATGATCACGCACTGGGCGCCTGCTGCGTCTTTGGGCTACTCCCACTTGTTGCGGAATGGGTTGGCCCTTCCCGCCACAAGCTCAGGCATCAGCCTGCGGGCTCATTGCACGCGACCGCTAGCCCGGCTCTTTTGCGCGGCATTGACGTCCCGGCTGAGGCCGCCCCGCTCGCGGACACTCTTCGTGTCGAACAGCGACTGGCAGTCATGTGCCCACAGGTATGGCGCCGCTTACTGCTCGGGTAGGAACGACCGGTCAGGACGAGGTTGCGCCCATGCCATCGTGCCTTGTCCTGCAGCGGGCGGAGGAGTTTCTCCAACCCACGTAGCGGTAGCTCTGGACGGGGAAGGATCAGGTCCGCCTGCATCCAGTTCACGTTCGACCATTGGTGTCAGCGGTTGCCTAAGTTGGATGACACATCAGGACGAATGCCGTTCGGGCCGCCCCAATCCGGCTTGTGCCGGTGGCCCATGGTTGCTGCCCACCTGTCGGGGCAGGAGCCGACCCCATACGCATGACTGAGGTCGGCGGGCCATTGGGAGTCGCCCCACGCTTGTCGCGGCAAGCCGCTTGCGCACTCACGTAGAACCAGTAACCGGCCCCACCACGGACCAGAACCTCCCAGCTCTAATCGCAACGACATTCGACCGCAGGGGCCCGTCGTTCGCCTGACGTTAGCCCCCACCATCTCGTGCGAGCCCTTTCGGCTCGCGGTTGTGCTTGCCTTTCGGCAGCTTCCTGTTGGGTGGGATACTGGAATGTTCGATGCCATTTGCGCTTCAGGTTCCATGCCGCCCCTAGGTTGGCATCCCCCGTCCAGCCACAGTGCACGCACCGGAATCGCCTTGGATCGCGGCGTCCATCCGGCGAAAACCTCTCGGCGGACGGTCACAGTGCGGACAAGCTTGGCTGGGCGAAAGCATCCATTCTCCTATCACACCGGTATGATCGGATCGCAAGTGTGTAATCTCAAGCCTCTATGTCAACTCGGCGCGTATCACGGGGGATCAGCCGTATTCACGCATCAACCCGCAACCGCATAGGCCTCTTCCAGAAGAATCTCCGTTGTGTCCCACCCGATGCAGGCATCGGTGATCGACACCCCGTACCGCAATTCCGCGGGCGGCACGTTGGGGGACTGCTTTCCCTCCAGGAGGTTACTCTCCATCATCATGCCGACCAGGCGACCGTGATCCCGTGCGCGCTGCTCCAGGACTTCCCGCCACACCACTTCCTGCCGACGGTGATCGTAATTCGAATTAGCGTGGCTGCAGTCAATGACGACCTTTTCAGGGAGGCCTGCGGCCGCGAGCAATCGACAGGCCTCGTCCACCGTGTGGCCACCGTAGTTAGGAGCACCTCGTGCTCCCCGCAGTACGAGAACGGTTTCTGGATTGCCGGTCGTCTTCACGACACAGCAGCGGCCGTCTTCGTCGACACCAAAGAAGCTGTGTTCCTCTCGCGCGGACACCATCGCGTCGACCGCCACTTGAATGCTGCCATTGGTGGCGTTCTTGAAGGCCACGGGCATGGAGAGACCGCTTGCCAGGGCGCGATGCGTCTGGGCCTCCGTTGTCCGTGCGCCGATCGCCGACAACGCGACAAGATCCGCAATGTACTGGGGACTGATCGGATCCAACATTTCGGTCGCCGTGGGCAACCCCATCTCCGCGATGTGGAGTAGTAGCCGCCGCGAGATGACCAGCCCAGACGACATATCGAAGCTCCCATCGAGGTGGGGATCGTTAAGTAACCCGCGCCATCCCACCGTGGTTCGCGGCTTCTCGAAGTATGTGCGCATCACGATGAACAGCCGGTCCTGAAACCGCTGCCGCATGGAGTTCAAACGCCCGGCGTACTCCATGGCGGCCTCGGGGTCATGGATCGAACATGGCCCCGCAACCACAAGGAGCCTCGGGTCATCGCCTCGCAAAATGCGAGCGATGACCGAACGTGCCTCCAGCACTGCATCGATCAGCGCGGGACTGGCTGCGTACTGGCTTTTGATCGCCCTCGGGGAGTCCAGGGGTTCGATCTCTTTAACGCGCAGATCACTGCTCCGCTCCATCGGCAACGCACACTCCTCTGCACAACGGCCCTTCCACATTACCAGCACCACCCATTACACGCGACAAAGCCTCCGCCCCAAAAGCAAGGGACGGAGGCCTCCGTGGTACCACCCTCGTCGACGCCTGTCAGCGTCACTCCGCAGGAAGGATCTGGCCCACAGGCCGACCCCATCCCGGTTCCGTAACGGGGAACCTCCGCCTCCACCCTACTGGCGTTTCAGCGTTCGGGGAAGGACTCCGGGGTGTATTCCCGCATCCGGAGCACCGGGGTTCCACCATCCCCAGCTCTCTAAGGCTCCACTGGATGCGGTACTCTGCCCCATCATCGCTCTGGGATTTTACATATGCTCAAGTCTAACGAACACCTACCACTCGGTCAACCGAATGGAGAATTCGCCGGCCCCCCGAGACCACCCTGCGCGGATCATCGACAATTTGCCAGGTCCCCTCGCAATACGACCGGGCCTGAGCTGCACGAGCTGTTTGGAAAGACGTCCACTCTGCCGCGAGGAATCGTCTTGACCCCGGGTGAGTACGTCCCCGCCCAGTCCTCTTCACTCAATGGGACCAGGGGCTGCGTGGCGACCACACGGCCGGTTGCAGGATCCGTCAGGGTGAAGCTGTATTGCGAGTATGGCGTTCCGGATAGACTTGGTAAGACATGTCCCGTTACGTCAAGACTCTCGAATCCTTCTGCCTCATTGACCGCATGGACCGCATCCCCATATGGATGCAAATCCGTGGTGGCACTGTGAAGCCCGACACAACACACACGAATCTGCGCCGAGGATGGCTGCGGCCAGGCGAGGCTGAGGGGAACTGGGGCTGCATTCACATTGCTGCGTCCAATCCAGTAAAAAGTCGTTGGTCCGATCACCCCGTCGGCTGTGATTCCATGCGAGGATTGGAACGACTGAAGACTAGACCGCGTGGGTGTGTCGTAGTAGCCGGTGATGCGTCCGGTGTACAAACCGAGATTCTTAAGGACCACCTGAATGAACACGACATCGAATCCGTTGCGCCCCGTATAAATGGCTCGCCCGCCTGCGACGGTGTAGATCCATGTGGCGTCGTAAAATCCGAACCCCACGATGCTGTTATCCGGAAAGCCCGTATCGCCGTTGGCGGAAGCGTCATGCTTAAAGGCGAGAACAGCCGCTGCTGTGGCAGCATTGAAGGCCCCGGTGGCCGGTCCGCCGAGAACACTGGAGTAACGGAAGCAGTTGAGGCGGTTCTGCAGGATCGTCACGTCGCCCCCCGAGACCCCCGGCTCCAGTTGGCGCGACCCATAGACGGGGCCGCCGTACGTAGTGTTCGCGCCGACACCCTGACCGAACGCGAAGAATGTGTCTGGTCCAACGACACCGTCGACCGCAAGTCCGAAGTAGGTCTGGATCGCCTTGACCGCCGCGGTGGTCAAGGTGTCAAACGTACCGTTGACGGTCACAGGGGATCCGATGGGGCCAGAAGCTGGGTTCATCGTCTTCAACATGACGTTATAGACTGCTTGCACGACGGCTACATCGGTGCCAGAACTTCCTTGCGACAGGTTGCGGCTTCCAAAAGGCACATATGGAGCAAACGTATCGTCGAACAACGCCATTGTGCTCTCTTCCTCTCCTAAACAAGGGCTGACCCAAGCTATGCGGGATGAGCTTCAGACGCGCCCCGTACCGGAGAATGATCAAAAACGAGGGAGCCTCTTTCGGTATGGTGGACCCAGACGACTGGACAGGCAGAGCGGGGGTCGATAAGCAATCCCGAGCGGTGTGAGGAAGCACTATCTAGTCCAGTTCAAAGCCGAGGTTGTCCTCGAGATTCTGTGCGAGGAGAAAACGCTTGCGCAGATCTCGGCCGAGCGGCGCGTGCACCCGACGATGCTGCACCGGTGGCATCGACCGATATCGCTCCGACCCTGGACGATATCCCGACCTTTGCGGCCGATCCCCCCGTAGACTCCGGTCCGGAACCGGCCACCTGTCCCCACACCCCCACCCAACCCGCGTCCACCGCGTCCCACCGAGGTCCCAACAGCACCGTCGCCCGCCTGGTGCTATCTCGGGTTGCTTCCCCGTAGCCGACATGCGGATACGTCTCAAGTACTCCCGAACTCCCTGCGCGTGGTCTGCGACCGCGTGCCCGCTCTGGTGTGTCTTGCTCCCAGCGTAGCGCGACCCCTGCCGATCCGACTTGCCAGCCCCCGCTGTGGTGCCCTTCCTCCCTTCATGCCCGACCCTCCGCCCGCTCGCCGGTCCCCCCCCCCCCCTGCCCCCCCCCCCCCCCCCCCACCCCCCCCCCCAACCCCCCCCCAAACGTTCCC
>JAJYVN010000235.1 GCA_021791995.1 Bacillota bacterium | reverse complement strand
CATCCATACTCCTACCTTACTCGATCCCTACGGTCCTGTCCAGGCCCCCTTTGGATCTCTCCCCAATGCCAATACCCATCGTCTTCCGGCCCCCCCCACACAGATGTGGGTAATGCAGAGTCTACAGCCCTGTCACCGCACATGCCCGACGGCGGCCGAGGAGGGTCTTGCGGCAGGATCCCCGCAGCACTGAAGCTGGAACGCCAAGCATAGCCGTGCGCTCCGGCTCGTCGGGCACTGATCACGCCCAGCACCTCGCCCTGCTGCCTGCCACGGCCGTTGATTGGAGCCGGCCGGGGCGTGGTCATGGGGGCTGCTCGGACCAGTACGGGCCGCTCCATCTGTTGGGCCAAGACGCGGAAGTCGATGATGTCGGCCTCGCGGTCGGCCACGGTCAGCACGGTGGTGCTTGACGGGATGCCCGCCGTGCCGCGCTCGAGCATGCTCAGCCAGCGTCCGCTCTCATTGGCGCGGATGTCGACAGTCCTATGTCGTGCGGGGGTATCGCCTCGCGCCCAGACCCAACAGCCCAGAAGGCCCAACGGCACGCCTTCGACGCTGACGGCCATGGCCGAGCGCATGAACAGGCCCTGCAGCCCGGGAGCGCCGGTCTTGCGCTGGGTGGTGAAGTCGATCGTGGTTGTGTCATGCACGCAAAGGCTCAGGTCGCGGCTGGTGACGCGGCGGTCGCTGAGGAAGCGATAGGTGGCCTTGGTTGCGGACACCCAACTGCCTGCTGGGGAATACCGGCCGCATGAAGGCACGGGTCACGCGGCCTATCGAACTAACAGAGGAAGAAGTCGGCGGGCTGCTGCAAGCCGGGTTGAGGACACCATCCGACAAGCGGCTACCGGCAATGACCAAAGCAAGCGGTAGCAAATCGACCGAGGATCCCAAGTTCTTCCTGGTGGCCTCACTGCAAGCCTTGTGGTTCTGGATCTCTATGGTGGGCGCGGCAGGTTTCGAACCTGCGACCTCTCGGATGTGAACCGAGCGCTCTAACCACTGAGCTACGCACCCGACCCGCATGAGCGGAGTATATCGGTAGAATCGATCCGGGGCAACCACACCCGCAGCATTTGTCGATCGCATTTGCACCGCGCCGTTGGCCAGAGCCCCCCATGCCGGGGGCCCTGCACTTTTGTGGGGCGGGCAGTTGTCATGCATAGGGTGGGATACCAGATAGGTGGACCAAGCTGTGGCAGTGTCAAACTAGAACGTCCCTTTCCGTAGCCGGAACACTTGGTACCACCCTGGCCAAGGAGAGGGACGCATGAGCCGTTTATTTAGCCCTGCAAGGATCGGCAACGTTGCGGATATGGCCACCGCACGGCGCAAGGCGATCGTGGCGGAGGTGGCACCGATGGTGCGCGATACTTTGGACATGCTTCCGCTGATCGGTCCACTGGATATGGACGGCATGGACGTGGTGGTGCAGCGGGAGCTGTGGCGTATCGGTGGACGATGGGTGGAAGGGGCCCTCCGCGAGCGCGTATTCACCTGTGAGGCGGAGCCGATCCTCTGCCTGCGGTCGCCCCTCCGGTTATGGGTAACGGAAAGAGATATAGGTTCTGGCACCACCGACGCCCACACATGGGCCGAACCACTCTGCCTTCAGCTCAAGGAGAACGGGCCGGAATCCGTACTCGCCGCATGGCGGGAGCTTTCCCCCGCCAGCCCCCAAGGCAGCAAGGTCGTGGTACATGCGCTGGACTACTTCTCCACCCATGCCAAGGCTAGACGCATGGACGATCCCGGTTTTGCTGCCTGAGGACTGCCCATCGCCTCCGGCATCGCCGAGGCTGGCTGCAACTCCGTCATTTGCCAACGCACCAAGGGTGCGGGTAAACGCTGGCGCCGCTTGGGCGCCCAGACCATCCGCAACCTGCGGTGTCTTCGCCTTTCGCCATTCCGATGGACTGCCTTCTTCCGTCACCAACCGGCACTCCACCGTCCGGCCGTGGCGACGGTCCGACAGGAGCTTGCCTAACCGTGATAACGATGACCGGCTGTCTCAGCTCCCACCCCACAAAAGTGCAGGGTGCCCTATACCGGGCCGCGTCTTCGCCAGATCGAGTTGGCTGGGATGTGGCGACCGTCGGGCCGACAGAGGTCGAAGGATCGGGCCCTGCCGGCTGTTGTGTCGCGAAGGTGCCGAAGTGCACGCTGAGCGCATGGCGGCTGTCCCATCGGAAACGCAGCAGGCGCCATGGGTCACGCGGCCCGGCCGAGCGTTATGGCCCCCCTTCGGCATCCACGGGTTGGCGCGGATGCGGTGTCGTTTGCCCAATGCCGTGGTTCAAGCGCTCCTTCGTCGCGACAGTGGAGTTCGCCCCTTGCACCACTCCACTGAAGACCAGGAGCATGTCCGAGTGCGCATCGTGGTTTGTCTGTGCGTTTCCGTTGCGTTTCGGCTGGCCTTTGGGCGGGCGTGTGGCCGCACCAGGAAGCGGCCACGTCGACGGTGTCGGGGATTGCCTGTGCGGAACGGTTGGAAGGGACCCGAACGGCCAGGGTGGAATACTCTAACGAGTCAACCTATCTGAGGTGGGGCGATCCACGTTGGGATCTGTCTTGGCCGGGGGGCGCGTTTTCTGCGTTACGGCAGTTCTCCTGGGGAGTGCGCTTGTGTCTGCCTGTGGGTCGGCGAAGCCAGCGGCATCCGGTGCGAAGAATACGAGCGCTGTCCCCGCCCGCGCATCCTCCTCGCGTTCGTCTTCCTCCCAGTCGGCCGCGTCTCGCATCGGCAGTGGCACGTCGGCCTCGTCCTCCATTGCCACCTCCACTGCGTCATCCAGCACCACGACGGCTGCGGTGGGGTGTGTCTCGGGCCCGTCCGGAACCGCTTCCTTCACGCTGGCGGTCTCTGAGGAGCCTGCGGGCGGGGTGCAAACGCCGTCGGCGAATTGCTGGGGCTCGATCGCCTACACCGCGATGAATAACCCATCCACGGGGACGGTGCCTGCGGGATCGAGCGGCGAATTCAAGGTGGCGTGGAGTGCGCAGGATCTTTACGTGCTCGCGTACGTGCAGTCATGGCCACTGTATAATGCGGGAGCGACCGCGTTCAAAGACGACAATGTGGAGTTTTATGTGGCGGGTGACGACACCAAGCTGAGCGGTGCGTACGGACCCGCGGACTGTCACTACAACGTCCCATACACCGATGCCGAGTCGGCGGGTGCAGGGTGCCAAATCACGGGTCCCGTGACGGCGGTTACGAAGACCGTGCAAGGCGTGGGCTACTACGATGAATTAATTGTTCCGTGGTCGACGCTGCGGGTATCGGCACCCGCCAAGGGCCAGCAGTATTCGTTTACCATTGCCTATGACATTCCCAACTCCTCGGGAACAAGGCTGGGGCAGGACGAGTGGGCGGGCGGTGCCAACAACAACGCTTCGGAGACCTTGGACTGGGGCACAATCACGTTGCAGTAGCTTCGCTTCCGTGGACACGGGCAGCCTTCGCGAGGGGGCTACCCGCGTCGCGTCGTCTCTCCGCCGCTTCCCCGATGGAGCCTCCTCGGTATGGTACAGCGAGAAGACATGCTCGGCAGAGCTGCGCTGGGTGAGCGCGTCGTTCGGCGGGTGGTCTGTGGGAAGAGCGACCGGCAACAAGGGGATCGAGGGAGAGGGACGGCGCGTGTCCCTTCGGACCACCTGCACTTTTGTGGGGCGGGAGCTGAGACGGCCAGTCATCGTTAACAAGGTTAGGCAATCTCCTGTCGGACCGTCGCCACGGCCGGACGGCGGAGTGCCGGTTGGCGACGGAAGAAGGCAGTCCATCGGGACGGGGAAAGGCGAAGACCCCGCAGGTTGCGGATGGTCTGGGCGCCCAAGCGGCGCCAGCGTTTACCCGCACCCTTGGTGCGTTGGCAAATGACGGAGTTGCAGCCGGCCTCGACGATGCCGGAGGCGATGGGCAGTCCTCGGGCAGCGAAACCGAGATCGTCCATGCGTCCAGCCTTGGCATGGGTGGAGAAGTAGGAGCCCTAACGGAAAC
The DNA here is from genome assembly GCA_021791995.1 of Bacillota bacterium. Taxonomy (GTDB): domain Bacteria; phylum Bacillota; class Sulfobacillia; order RBS10-35; family JAJYVN01; genus JAJYVN01. Next base: position 814 of record JAJYVN010000235.1, on the reverse strand, counting down.
CCAGCGCCATTGATGGAGACGATGTGAGCGAAACCCCCGTCTTGTTTGGCACTCCACCCTTTGCCGCAAACGAAGCTTGGACTGCCAATCTCGACGGTATTGGGGTCATCCTGCGCTACGGCTACTCCGGGATCGGCCGTCCACCGCGCGACCCAGCGGCCATGTTCCGCGCTTGGATGCTCGCCAGCTCTCTGGGAATCTCCTGCCCCACCAAGTGGGCCGATCGCGTTGGGACCGACCCCGTTCTCGCGATCCTTTGCGGGTCCGAGCCCACCGATACCCCTTCTGCCACTACCTGCGTAGACTTCACGACCCGCCTGACCCGCACAATGCGGGCACGTGCCCGCATCCACTGCCCCCACCGCAAACGAGGCAAGGGCCCCGGAAAGGGTAAAAACGGCCACTCCGCCGTGCCGACGTTCTTGCCCGCCTGCAGGCACAGCTGCCACGCTTGAGCCAAGGCGATGAGGGAGCCCTGCAAGACATCCTCGCCTGCATCGCTTCTAGCTCTTGCGGATCGCGGGCGACAGCACCATCCGGTCCGCTTCTACCAACCGTTTCGGCCGCCGTGTCTCCGACTGTCCTCCCGGAACACCCTGTGGCCATCGCCGCCGCTTCCGTGACGGGGACGCCGCCTGGGATTGGGACTCTTCTCGCGGGATCTGGATCTACGGCCATCGTTTCTACGAGATCACCGCCGCCGGCTGCGTGCACGAGTAGACATCGACGCTTGACATTACGCGCCGGTGATCGGATGATGACCCTATGATAAGGGAACAGATGCTCTCGACAGGGCAAGCCGCAAAACGGTTGG
>JAJYVN010000012.1:23325-25258 GCA_021791995.1 Bacillota bacterium | reverse complement strand
GTGCTGGCCGATGTGGTGGGGCTGGTGCTGGTCCTATGTGAGTGCGCAAGCGGCTTGCCGGGAGAGCCATAGGACGACTCCCAATAGCCCGTCGACCCAACTCACGCGCAGACGGGTCAACTCCTTCCCCGCAAGGGGAGAGGGAACCATGGGCAACCGGCGCAAGCCGGATTGGGGCGGCACGAACAACGGTTGTCGCGGTTTGTCAGGCAAATCGGGCAGCAGTTGACACCACCTCTGGCTGGTGGATACGGTAGCGGTAGCCACGAAAGGTTGATGCACCGAGACGTAAGGTGTCTCGCCACAGCGCAACGGCGGTTGGCGTGTAGGTCCGAAGGCCCGCATCCAACACGGAACCCGCGTGGTATGCATAGCGGGGCTGAACGTGGCGGGAGTGCGGTTGAACCCGATTCTCGCTCAGAGCATGCCCCAAGGTGTCATCGGCTCCTACGTCGAAGCACCAGAAGAGCGTGCTGGGAAGCGGAGTGGTGTCTTGTGGCATCAGTGGAGGTTCTGGCGGTCGGGACAGAGTTGCTTTTGGGGCAGATTAGTAACACCAATGGGCAGTATCTGGCGCGCGTTCTTGCTCGGCATGGGGCCCTGCACTACCGGCAGACGGTGGTGGGGGATAATCAGGAACGCGTTGAGGCCTGCCTGCGTGAGGCACTGGGGCGCACGGATATGGTGGTGACCATCGGCGGGTTGGGTCCGACGGAGGATGACCTCACGAAGGCGGCAGTGGCAGCCGTCTTCGACCGACGCCTAGTCCTGGACCCCGGTTGGTGGGATGCCATCATCGCACGACGCGGGGGCAGTGTGCCCACCAGCCCATCGGCCCGGCGGATGGCGGAAATTCCAGAAGGGGCCGAGGCAATCCCCAATCATCATGGGACAGCGGCAGGTGTCCTGCTTCGCTCCAGGTTTGCGGGCAAAGACTGTGTGGTCGTCTGCCTGCCGGGTCCTCCGAGCGAGTGTCTGCCGATGATTGATGATTGGTTGGCACCGTTTCTCGCCACGTGGGTGGCAGAGTCGGGTGGACCACGGGCCCTTGTGTCGCGGTCTCTTCGCATTGCGGGGCTTTGGGAGTCGACGGCCGAGGGGATCGCGCGCGCGTTTATCACGGGCCGGGACAATCCCAGCGTGGCACCCTATGCGGGACAGGGTGAGGTCGAGTTAAGACTGACCGCTCGTGCGGATACACGGACCGAAGCTGAGGCGCTGCTCGCCCCGGTGGAGACCGCGCTACGCGCCAAGCTGGGGCCGTGGCTCTACGGGGTGGATGAGGAAACCTTACCTGGGGTCGTGCTCGAGGCGTTGGTTCGCGCAGGCAAGACGTTGGCGGTTGCCGAGTCCTGCACCGGGGGGCTTCTGGCCCAGCGGCTGACCGAGATTCCCGGCTCGTCCCGTGCGTTCGTGGCGGGCGTTGTTGGTTACGCTAACCGGAGCAAGGAGCGCCTTCTTGGGGTTAGCGAGTCCCTTTGGGCCACCCACGGTGCGGTGAGCGAGGCGGTTGCCATCGCGATGGCTAGCGGGGCCGCTGCGGTCGTCGACGCCGACATCGGCGTCGGCATCACCGGCGTGGCGGGGCCGGATGGCGGTACCGCAGAGACGCCGGTGGGAACCGTATTTCTCGCGTTGCATGCAGAGCAAGGCAATTGGTGCTGGCGCCTGCGGCTGCGCGGCAGCCGCTCGGTCGTGCGTTTTCTTGCCACCCAACATGCCCTGTTGGCTCTGCACCGTTTTCTCGGAGGCGGAGTCGCCGCGATGGAGGAGCTCGGGACGCGAGGCTTCTACCTATAACCACGTGCGGGGTCGGTTTCAGTCGATCCCTCAGGGCACCGGATGGCTTCAAACCCGTTGTCCAGGAACGGTGTCCTCCCCCTTTCGCAACATGTGCACGATCGTGACCATCGTCAAGGAGCGTGCTGGGCGC
>JAJYVN010000012.1:21798-23315 GCA_021791995.1 Bacillota bacterium | reverse complement strand
ACGGCGGGCATCGGCACCTGCCAAGAGCGTATCGCTTACGGGGTGAAACTGCACATTTTGACGTCAGCATCGCTCGACTTGTATTGGCAAGGCGCAGATTCTTGGTTCATGAAGGTCGGCATTGGCAAAGCCGCCAAGGAGTTGGGGGTGCAATTATCGCTCCCCACAGGAACCACCCGTTGCAAGGAGAGCGGCCTGGGTGGTGTCAACTGCTTCCTGATTTGCAAGACAAACCACGACAGCCGTCGTTCGTGCCGCCCCAATCCGGCTTTCGCTGGTTGCCCCTGGTTCCTTCCCGCCTGCCGGGCGAGGAGCCGACTCGATACGCACGAGGAGGGCCGCCGGGCCATTGGGAGTCGTCCCGCGCCTCTCGCGGCAAGCCGCTTGCGCACTCACGCAGGACCAGCAACCAGCCCCACCATGGGTCAGCCTTCCGACGCTGGCCGCAAGGGCATCAGGCCGCAGGGGCATCCGTCGTTGACCTGACGTTAGCCCCCACCGTCTCCGGTGATCCAGAATCGGTGGATGGCGTCCTGATAGGTCTCCGATGTAGCCGAGACGTACCTGCGTATTTCCGGTCACGTCGCCCGGACATTCGCATGGATGCCCACCACGTTTGGGGCCATTCCGGAGCTGGCGGCGTGATACCCGATTCCCCACCCGGTTCGCGTCGGACGGTCCGCCATGGTGATCGGTGATGGTGGGAGCTGCGGAATACCGTCCCCATCCGGACGGGACTCGCGCTCTTTATTGTTGATCCGCGGTTTACTGTATTTGACCCGGGCGTTCCAATGGCCTAGACTGTGCACGAGACGCGATGAAGGAGACGGATTTCGGTGCACCCCTCTAGCGAGCGGGGGACGATGGAAGCCCCGTGGGGAATCGGAACGCCGACGACTCTGGAGCCGAGGCCTATCGGTGGCCGTCACGCCACGTTACGGCGAAACGAGTCCGAGCCGTCGAGATACGGTGCGGAAAAGCTTGGGTGGAACCGCAGGCAACTGCCCCTTCGTAAAGGAAGGGGCAGTTTTTATTTGGGGGGACAATGATGAAGATCCACCTTCCGGATGGTAGCGCGCGCGAAGTGGATGCGCACTCCAGTGCTGCGGATCTTGCGGCGACGATCGGGCCAGGACTGGCCCGGGCAGCGGTTGCCGCACGAGTGAACGACGCCGTGGTCGATCTGGCGCGTCCGCTCGGGGAGGTCGAGGGTGCCGAAGGCGCCTCTGTCACGCTCCTGACGCCAGGGGATCCGGAGGGACTGGGGGTCTATCGCCACACCACCACGCACGTCATGGCCCAGGCCATTCGGCGCCTCTATCCCGAGACGCACCTTGCCATCGGTCCGGTGATTGCCGACGGTTTTTATTACGACATGGACGTGCGGGACGGAAGCGGCCATCCGGTCCGCCTCACCGAGGAACTTCTTCCGGCGATTGAGGAGGAGATGGAACGCGTCATCGCGAGTGACTATCCCGTGGTCCGCGAGGTCTGGACGCGTGCGGAGCTCCGGGAGC
>JAJYVN010000012.1:0-21788 GCA_021791995.1 Bacillota bacterium | reverse complement strand
GAGCGGTACGCCGAACTCGGGGAGGCGTTTAAGGTCGAGATCATCGATGCCCTGCCGGCCGAGGCTACGGTGACGGTCTATCGACAGGGTGAGTTCTGGGACCTTTGTCGCGGTCCGCACCTGCCGTCGACGGGTCGCATCCGCAGCTTTAAGCTCCTCTCCGTTGCTGGCGCCTACTGGCGGGGCGATGAGAAGCGGCCGATGTTGCAGCGCGTCTACGGCACAGCCTTTGCGCAACCAAAAGAGCTCAAGCACTTCCTCTGGGTGCGCGAGGAAGCCAAAAAGCGCGATCACCGGCGACTGGGCCCTGAACTGGGATTATTCCTTTTGCGGGATGAGGCCCCGGGATTTCCGTTCTGGCTTCCCCGAGGGCATGCACTTTACCGGACGTTAGAGGAGTGGTCCCGGGGCCTGCAGGGGCGCGCCGGGTACCGGGAGGTGAGTACCCCCATTCTCATGCGTGCGGAGCTCTGGCAGCGTTCTGGACATTGGGGGCACTACCGTGAGAATATGTTCACGCTTGTGCGTGAGGATGAGGAATTCGCGGTCAAGCCCATGAACTGCCCCGCCCACTGCGTGATCTTCGGATCGGAGACACGGAGCTATCGGGACCTTCCGCTTCGTCTGGCGGAGTATGGGCAGTTGGCCCGTTATGAGCGCTCTGGGACCCTGCATGGGCTCTTGCGGGTTCGGTCGCTGCACCAGGATGATGCGCACATCTATGTCGAGCCGGAGCAGATTGGATGGGAGATCCGCTCGGTGCTGGAGCTTGTGGACGAGGTGTATGGGACGCTCGGGATGTCCTACGAGATCCGGTTGGCCACCCGACCAGAGGACTTTATGGGAAGCAAAGAGGTTTGGGAGGGGGCCGAGCGAGATCTTGCCGATGCGGTGCATGCCTCGGGCAAGGAGCTTGTCACAAGCCCCGGCGATGGTGCGTTTTATGGACCAAAACTGGAGTTCCACGTCACGGACGCCCTGGGGCGGCGATGGCAGTGTGCGACGGTGCAACTCGACTGGAACCTGCCCGAACGTTTTGACCTTTGGTACACAGGAGCGGATGGGCAGCGGCACCGACCCGTCATGATTCACCGTGCGATCTTTGGAACGATCGAACGCTTTGTGGGTGTGCTGACGGAGCACTTCGCTGGTGCGTTCCCGTCCTGGCTGGCCCCCGTGCAGGCGCTGGTGCTGCCGATTGCGGAGCGTCATGTGCCATACGCGGACCGTGTGTGCCACGCGTTGCAGGAACACGGGCGGCGTGCGGAGGTGGATCGTCGCGACGAAAAGATCGGCTACAAGATCCGTCAGGGACAACTGCAGAAGGTGCCGTATATGTTGGTGGTCGGCGACCGCGAAGAGGTAGAGGGTGCAGTAGCGGTACGAAGTCGCCGCAACGGGGACCTCGGAATGGAGCCTCTAGATGTCTTCGTACGACACTTGGACGAGGAGGTGGTGCGCCGAGACTTGGAGACTCGCTGAATCTGGCTCGCTCGTGCAGAGGCTGCATGCTATACTGCACCTGCTCCGCCGGGAAGTCCGGTGAGTTACACACGTGTGCGGACGTCGCTCCGGGTGGCCCCCCGTAGGGTGGCTGGATTGCGGCGGAGGATGCCACGGAGGAAAAACCGTTGGGGGGATCAGTGTGGGCGTTGTGACGATGAAGCAGCTCCTGGAGGCCGGGGTCCATTTCGGGCATCACACTCGGCGTTGGAATCCTAAGATGAAACCATATATCTTCACCGAGCGTTCGTCTTTGTATATTATTGACCTACAGAAGACGATTCGCATGCTCGAGGATGTCTATAATTCCGTGCGTGATCTGTCGAGCAATGGTGGGCAGATACTGTTTGTTGGTACCAAAAAGCAGGCACAGGAGGCCATCGCTGAAGAAGCGATTCGCTGCGGTATGCCCTATATCACCGAGCGCTGGCTCGGTGGTACGCTGACGAACTTTGCCACCATTCGGACACGGATCGGCCGGTTGGAGGAACTGGAGCAGATGGAGCAATCCGATCTGTTCGCGCGCCTCCCCAAGAAAGAGGTGGCGGGCCTTTTGACGCAAAAGGCCAAACTCGATCGCTCGGTTGGCGGAATTCGGAGCATGAAGGCCCTGCCCATTGGAGTGTACGTGGTCGATACGCGCAAGGAGCATATCGCCGTGGTCGAGGCCCGAAAGCTGGGCATTCCCTTGATCGGCATCGTCGATACCAACTGTGATCCAGACGAGATCGATTATCCGATTCCGGGCAATGACGACGCGATTCGCGCCGTCCGGCTGATCACGGCCCGCATGGCGGACGCGATCATCGAAGGGCGCCAAGGGGTCCAGTTGACCGATACGGAGGAGCGTCCTACGGAGGAAGAGCCCGAAGAGAATGCTCTGGGTCTGGATGTACTCGGTGACGAGGACGAGGCCGTTTCCGGGGAGTAAGTTTCCGGACGAGCGGATGTGCGTGGCGGGAGGAGTGGCGGTGGCGGAGGTTGGAATGGCGGCGGTGAAGGCGCTGCGGGAGCAAACGGGTGCAGGGATCATGGATTGCAAAGAGGCGTTGGTCCGAGCGGACGGCGATGTAGCGAAAGCGGTGGATTGGCTGCGTGCCAAAGGGCTGGCGTCGGCGGCCAAAAAGGCGTCGCGCCAGGCCACGGAGGGGTTGATCGTTTCGTACATACATACCGGTGGCCGCGTGGGCGTGCTACTCGAGTTGAATTGCGAGACCGACTTCGTGGCTCGAACCGATGCCTTTGCGGCACTGGGGAGGGACCTGGCACTGCAAATTGCGGCCATGTCCCCGGAGTGGGTGCGTCGAGAGGACGTTCCGGACCAAGCGGTGGAGTCCCTGCGCGCTGAACTCGAGAAGGAGGCTGCCGCTTCCGGCAAGCCCCCCGCGATCGTGGAGCGGATTGTCGAGGGACGTCTGGCAAAATTCTATCAAGAGAAGTGTCTCTTGGAGCAGGCATTCATTCGCGACGAGGACCAGACCGTGGATGTGCTGATCCGAGGGGTCATTGCGCGGGTCGGCGAGAACATCGTCCCTCGTCGCTTTACACGGTTCCAGTTGGGGGAGGCCGCCGGTGACCGAGGGGGCAGCTTTGAGTGAGATCGCCTCACCCGGAAGGGTGCTGCGCTATCGGCGGGTGGTTGTGAAGCTGAGCGGCGAAGCCCTGGCGGGCACCGAGGGCGGCATGGGCATCGATCCAGGGATTGTGGAACGGGTCTGCGGCGAGTTGAGCGCGCTGGCGGCCCTCGGGGTGGAAGTCGCTGTCGTCGTGGGCGGAGGCAATATTTGGCGCGGTACGATGGGGCAGGCGCGCGGCATGGATCGTGCCACAGCCGACTATATGGGCATGCTCGCGACGGTGATCAACGCCCTTGCCCTGCAAGACGTGCTGGAGCAACGCTTCCACGTCGACACCCGGGTCCAGACCGCGATCGAGATGCGAGCCATCGCCGAACCATACATCCGACGCCGAGCCATCCGCCACCTGGAGAAGGGACGGCTCGTCATTTTTGCGGCCGGAACCGGTAATCCCTTCTTTTCGACGGACACGACCGCCGCATTGCGCGCCGCAGAGATCGAAGCGCAGATCATGTTCAAGGCGACCAAAGAAGACGGCATCTACGATACCGATCCGCGGAAGAACCCGGACGCCAAGCTATTGGAGCACCTGACCTACCTCGAGGTGCTGCAGCGTCGCCTTGAGGTGATGGATGCGACGGCGGTTTCGCTTTGCATGGAAAACAGGATTCCCATCATTGTCTTTAATCTCACTATTGCGGGTGCCATCCTGCGAGCGGTGGCGGGCGAAGCGATTGGTACGATGGTGAGCGGCCAGCGATAGAGAACGGGGGCAGTGGCACGATGGGCGACGAGGGGCTGAAGGAGGTCGTGGGTCAGGCGCAGGAGGGCATGGATAAGGCCCTGGAGGCCTTTCGGCGAGAGATGGGCGGGATTCGTGCGGGACGTGCCAGCCCTGCACTGTTGGAACGTATTCGCATTGACTACTACGGAACGGCCACTCCCTTACAGCAGGTGGCGAGTATTACGACCCCAGAGGCGCGATTGTTAGTGATTCAACCGTGGGACAGGTCCATGGTCACCGCGATTGAAAAGGCGATTCTTAAGTCGGATCTCGGTTTAGTGCCGCAGTCCGATGGTGCTGTTCTGCGCCTTAACATCCCACCTCTGACGACCGAGCGCCGCGCGGAACTGACGCGAATGATCCGCAAGATCGCGGAGGAACAGCGTGTGGCGGTGCGGAACCAGCGCCGGGAGGCCCACCGCAGGGCGGAACGGCTGGCGAAGGATGGGTTGGCCTCGGAGGATGCCGTACGGCGTGCGATGGAGGACCTCCAGAAACGCACGGACCGTGTCATTGAGCATCTGGACAGCGTGCTCCAAGCCAAGGAAGCTGAGATTGCTGAGGTGTGAGGGGGACCCGCTGGGGTGGTGGGGGAGCCGTCGGTGGAGGGGTGGCCGCTCGTCTGGGCTCTCCCGTATTTGGAGCAGCGGGGTTGGCGCGTGGACTGTAGACGGTTTGACGACCGCGACTCTGAGAGCGACGGGGTTGATTTTGTCGTCGCATGCCGAGTAACTAAACCATCCACCGTGTCACTCATCGTCGCCCGCTTTGTCGGAGAGGCGTTCCCCGGGGCTCCGCCCGCTGGGGATGGGGGGGGATAGCGGTGGCGGAAGCCGAGCAGGATGCAGGTTTGCCACGCCATATCGCCATTATCATGGACGGGAACCGGCGTTGGGCGGTGGACCGTGGGGAACCGCTTCTGGCGGGGCACCGTGCCGGGATCGATACCGTGCGGATGGTGCTGCGCACTTGTCGGGACCTGGGCATCCAAGTTCTGACGCTCTATGCCTTTTCCACAGAGAATTGGAAACGCCCCCTGGCGGAGGTGGAGGGTCTTTGGGCCTTGGTGCTTGATGTGCTTCGCCATGATCTGCCAGAGATCATGGCGAATGGTGTGCGCGTGCGGGTGATTGGTGGGCGGGACCGACTGCCGCTTGCCGTGCGTGAGGCGGTCCGTCAAGCGGAGCGTCGAACGGCGCGCAACGATCGCCTGCTCTTGGTGCTGGCGCTGAACTACGGGGCACGGCAGGAAATCGTCGATGCTGTTCGCGGGATTGCCCGCAGCGTGCGGGCTGGAAGGATCCAGCCGGACGACATCGATGCCGACACGGTTGCATCCTTTCTCTCCACCGCGGGCATCCCGGATCCCGACCTGGTGATTCGGACCAGTGGGGAGTTGCGGGTTAGTAACTTCCTTCTCTGGCAAATTGCCTACAGTGAGTTCTGGGTAACCGATACCCGTTGGCCCCAGTTCCAAAGGGAGGAACTGCTTGCGGCCCTGGAGGCATACCGGGCCCGGGAACGGCGCTTCGGCGGCTCCGGTGGGATGCGGTGAGCGATGCCAGCGAGCAGTCGGCACGGCTCCGTGGTATTGGGCGCAGGGCGAGGACCGTTCTCTGGGGCCTACCCTTGGTCGTCGTGGTCGTTCTCGTGGGCAACTGGCTCTTCTTTGTCGGTGTGCTCGTCTTCACGGCGGTGGCGCTACGCGAGTTCTGGGGAATTGCGCAGCGATGGGGGATCCAAGAGCCCCTGCGATGGGAGATCGTCCCCGCCGCCGCCCTTGTTCTGATCGGATCCCTCCTCCGGGGTGACGCGGTGGATCTCGGTTTGGCCTCGGCTCTGACAGTGCTCGTCGTGGGAGCGGTGGTGCGTGCCGCGGCCACGGACGGGCTCATGGGCATGCGCTGTGTGTTGGACGGCAGCATCTGGGCTATCCTCTCCATCATCTACATACCCTGGCTGGTGTCGCACCTGGTACTGGTTCGCGCGGGGCCGGATGGCGTGATCCGTACACTTGGCATCATCGTGCTGGTCTGGGGTGCCGATGTCCTCGCTTACGTTGTCGGTAGCCTTCTAGGACGGCATCGGCTGGCGCAGACGGTCAGTCCGGGCAAGAGCGTGGAAGGCGCAGTTGCGGCGGTGGTCTTTGCGGCCGCGTCGGGAGTCCTGGTCTCCCACTGGATCGTGGTGGCGTGGTGGGCAGGTGGGATTCTGGGGGGCATGCTCGCCGCCGCAGGGCTTGTGGGTGATTTGTGGGAGTCCCTCTTGAAGCGAGGCGCGCAGGTCAAGGATTCCGGCGGGGCCGTGCCGGGGCACGGGGGACTTCTTGACCGGTTTGACAGCCTGCTTTTGGCCGCGCCAGTCGCCTTCTGGCTCTTTAGCGCCTGGTCCTGGCTTCAAACGGGGGTGCTTCGGTAGGGGACGGTGAGGACGAAGTGGTGGCACGTGTGCCGCGCCTGTTCCTCCTCCTCGCCGCCGTTGCCGGTGGTGTGCTTCTTTTACAACACGCCTGGCCACGTATTTGGGCGCTGTCGTGGCCCTTCGCTGCCGGGGGGCTGTATAGTGCTTCGGTGGAGCCACTCGTAGCCAGGTTACAGCGCTACGGATTGCCGCGGGGCGTCTCCGCGATCATCCTCTTGGTGGGCGGCTTCATGCTAGGCGGGGCATGGATGGCCTGGGCCGTCTATACGGCCTGGCGCGAGGCAGCCGAGCTCGGTCACCACCTGGTTTCCCACTATCAGGGGCAAGCGCCGCTCCATCCCTGGCAACGGGAGCTGGAACGGATTGCGGGGTCGGCCAGTCCCTTTCTCTTGCACATCGCCGGATCGCTGCAACATGTTGCGGGTGCGCTGCCAGGGGCCGTGTTCGCCCTATTCGTGGCCTTTGCGACCGCATTTTTCGCAGTCCGCGACCGGGGATTGCTCGTAGGTTGGCTGCGTGGCCACCTGCGGAGCGAACGACTGCTCGGTGTTGAGGACGTCTTTTGGCAAGCACACCATGCCACCTGGGGGATCATTCGCGCGCAAACCCTGTTGGCCCTGACGACCTTCGGTATCAGTTTCCTGGGGCTAGTGCTGATCGGCGCTCCGTACGCAGTGCTGGCTGCCCTCGGAGCCGCATTACTGGACTTCCTCCCACTGGTAGGACCGGGCGTCATCTTTTTGCCCTGGATGGTCGTGGAGGTAATCTCGGGCCACCTCTCCGCCGGTCTGGGATTAGGGGTGGTGTTTAGTGCAGTCGGACTGGTGCGGTGGGTTTTGACACCGCGTTTGCTTGGGGCGGGCGTCGGGTTGCATCCCTTCGTTGCCATGGCGTCGATGTACGTGGGATCGCGATTGGTGGGCGTTGCCGGATTGTTTTTGGGACCGCTCGTCACGACGGTGGTAGTGCGGTGGATGGATCTACCGACGGGGACGGGAGACGCGGGGCGAGGCTGTGGTAACATGGGGCGGGAGGATGCACAGAGGGGGTAAGGCGGTCAACGACTCTCGGCCAAACCCGACAGCTTGCACTTATGCATTGTGCTGCGACAGACCGGTTCACGGCTACCCGGCATCCCGCCGAGAGCGGCCCTGGCAAGGGAGGTGGCGCTTGTGTCCGACAGTGTTTTCCGGCAATCCGGTGCCTTGGGACAACGCGTGTCTCCCGTGGGTTCCGCGAACGTTATACGCGCCCATGGTTTTCTCGGTGCCGCGCGATGCGTTCAATATGTTACGTTGCACAGCCTCCGTATGCCCCAAAAGGGGGGAGCCGCGATTTCTTCGCTGCTTAAAGGCGACGGTCTCCGCGCGGCACATTTATGAAAGTAATCTCGCTCATCGGGGCCACAGGCTCTATCGGCCGGCAGACGCTGGAGGTCATTGCTGAACACCCGGACCGACTGCGCCTAGGGGCGCTGGCTGTGCAATCCCGCTGGGAAGAGGCCTGTGCGGTGGCACGGCGCTTCGGTGCAGAGGCTGTTGCGATCGCTTCCCCGGACGGGGCGCAGGATGCGGTCCGTGCCCTACAGGGTACCGGCATTAGTGTTCTGGCGGGCGACGAAGGGATTCGCCAAATTGCGGCATGGCCCGGTACGAACATGACCCTCGTGGCCGCCTCGGGTGTGGGTGGTCTTGTGCCAACCTGTGCGGCGTTGGCCGCTGGTCGGGACGTGGCACTGGCGAACAAGGAGAGCCTGGTGAGTGGAGGGGCGCTTGTGACGGCACTGGCGCGCCAACACGGCGCACAGATCGTGCCCGTGGACAGTGAGCACTCGGCCATCTTCCAGTGTTTATTGGGGGGGCAGGTCCGCCACGTTCGCCGCCTGTGGCTGACTGCTTCGGGAGGGCCGTTTCGGGGTTGGACTGCGGAAGCCATTTCGGCCGCGACTGCCGAGCAAGCACTGCGTCACCCAGTCTGGCACATGGGACCGCGCGTCACGGTGGATTCGGCGTCGCTCTTCAACAAGGGGCTTGAGGTGATTGAGGCTGGTTGGCTTTTCGGGATTGGCCTCGACGCGATCGGGGTTACCGTGCATCCCCAGAGCATCGTGCACTCGCTCGTAGAGATGGTGGACGGATCTTGCATGGCACAGTGTGCCGTGCCGGATATGCGCCTTCCCATTCGCTACGCGCTCTCGCACCCGGAACGGTGGTCCACGACGGAGGTGCCAAGGCTCGACCTCTGTCGGGCGGGTCGTCTTGACTTCGAGGAACCCGACCTTGAACGTTTCCCTTGTTTGCGATTGGCCTATGAGGCTGCGGCCATGGGTGGAACGGCTCCGGCCGTCCTGAACGCAGCAGACGAAATCGCTGTGCAGCGGTTTCTCCGTGGGGACCTGCGCTTTGGTGCGATTCCGCGTCTAATTGCGGCGGTGCTGGAGCACCTTACCCCCAACCGAGGCGTTGCCGATTTGGAAGAGGTGCTCGCTGTGGACGCGGAAGCGAGGCGGCGTGCGCAACTGTGGTCGGCGCCACTGACGGCCAAGGGGGTGGGGCGTTGATCTGGGGATGGGTCTCCGTTGTGGTGGTGTTGGGCGGGTTACTGTTTTTGCATGAACTCGGGCATTTTCTGGCCGCGCGTGCGGCCGGGGTCGAGGTGGAGGAATTTTCGCTCGGACTTGGTCCGAAACTCGTCGGCATCCGACGCAAGGGGACACTCTATGCCATCCGTCTTTTGCCCATCGTCGGGTACGTCCGCATGGCCGGGATGTATCCGATGGAGAACGATGGCACCATCGCGGCAGAGGAGAGTCGTGCCGCCAATGCGCGGGGCACTGGGTTTAACAGCAAGCCCCTGGGACCGCGCATGGGGATTGTCGCCGCAGGCCCCGTCATGAACTTTTTTGTGGCCTTCCTTTTGCTTGTAACCGTCTTCGGCATCGTCGGCATTCCTTCGACCCCGACCCTGCGCATCGCGAGCGTCGAGCCGGGAACCCCAGCCGCCGCCAGCGGTTTTCGGGCGCATGACGTGATTGTGGCAGTGGGAGGAAAAGCGGTCTCCTCGTATGACGTGTTGCACCAGGACGTCGTGAATAACCCAGCGGGCCAGCCCATGCAGATCACGGTGGACCGCAGTGGACGTGCTCTTACACTGACGGTGACGCCGAAGGATTCCTTGATCGGTGTCATCCTCACGCCGAAAGTGACTCGGTTGTCACCGCTTTTAGCCATCTGGCAGGGCCTCGTTCAGACGGGGAGCCTCCTGGTGCAGTGGATCTTGGGAATCTGGGCCCTTATCCACCATAGTGGTACGGCCGAGATCCTGGGGCCGGTCGGTATTGGCACGCTGATCGATCAGGCATCCACAACCGGAGCAGCCACGCTGCTCCTCCTGGCTGCGTTCATCTCCGCGAACTTGGGACTACTGAATCTCCTTCCGATTCCTGCACTGGATGGAGGCCGTCTCGGCTTTATGGTCATCGAGCTTTTGCGCGGCGGTAAGCCGGTGGATCCGGCTAAGGAAGGCATTGTTCACTTTGTGGGACTCGCGATCATGGTCGCAGCGATCATCGCGATTTCGGTCCACGACATTGTCCATCTGTCGTGAGGCAATGCCCCTTGGGCGGTTGTGTAGTATGCTGGAGGCAGGATCGGACCCGCCTGTGGCCCGTGCCCTCGCAGGGCGAATATGGGGCTGGAAGGGGACACTCCTGGTCGGGTGGGCCGTGTGGCAGGAGCCGCTGTGAGCACTGCGCACGGGGATGCAACCAGGGGATTAGGATGGCAAGCGTGCAACGGCAGAGTCGACAGGTTCGCGTGCGTAACCTCGCAATCGGTGGCGGGGCACCGATTGCGGTGCAGACGATGACGAAGACCGATACACGGGATGTTCAGGCGACCCTCACGGAGATTCGCCGACTCCATGTGGCGGGATGTGAGATTGTTCGTTTGGCGGTTCCAGACCGGGAAGCGGCAGAGGCTCTTAAGAAGATCCGACCACACACGGATATGCCCTTGGTTGCCGACATTCACTTTGACTATCGGTTGGCTCTTTTAGCGCTGGAGGCCGGGGTGGACAAACTCCGTCTCAATCCAGGGAACATTGGGAGTCGGCCGAAGGTGGAGGAGGTTGTGCGTAGCGCTGCACAGCGGGGAATCCCGATCCGCATTGGCGTGAATGCCGGCTCGCTCGAGAAAGACATCTTGGCGCGTTCCGGCCGGATTCCGGAAGCGCTCGTCGAGTCAGCCTTGCGGCATGTGCATATCCTGGAGGACCTTAACTTTCGCGATATTGTCATCTCCCTGAAATCATCGGATGTACGGACGATGATCGCCGCCTATGAATTGATGGCCGAGCGCGTGGACTACCCGTTGCACCTTGGAGTGACCGAGGCGGGGCCAGTTGCGCAAGGTACGGTGAAGTCAGCGGTCGGGATTGGGCACCTCCTGGCGGAAGGGATCGGTGACACCATCCGTGTCTCCTTGACGGGTGATTCCGGTGAGGAGGTCCAGGTTGGGCTTGAGATTCTCTATGCGCTCGGGCTCCGTCAAAAACGGCTCGAGATCGTCTCCTGCCCGTCCTGCGGGCGCTGCGAGATCGATCTCTTTACGGTGGTGCGTGAGGCGGAGAAGCGGCTCGCCGGGATGGATCTGCCACCGATGAAGGTGGCGATCATGGGCTGCGTCGTCAATGGCCCAGGCGAGTCGATGGAGGCGGACGTTGGGTTGGCGGGCGGCAATGGACTGGGCATCCTCTTTCGTCACGGGGAGATCGTGCGCCGGGTGGAGGAGGCCGAGATGATCGACGCCCTGGTTGAGGAGGTTCAACACGCGGCCGCCGACCGCCGTTCGACGCGTGAAGTCGTCTGAAGCGGATCACGACCCCGCCAGCGGCGGGGTTGTGATTCCTGACCCAAGGCCCGAACCCTGTGCCGAGTGGGCAGCTGTGGTTCCAGCCGTTGCCTCCACAGCGCAAATGCGTGCCAGGATCACAGAAAGCTCTGCGCGGGAGAGTGCCTGCCGGGCATCCAGACTGCCCTCATCTCCCTGGATGAGGCCCAAGTCCACCGCCAGGACCAGGTATCCATGCGCCCAGGGCTCTGGGCTCCCTGCAAGGCTCAGTGGGCTTTCCATGGCTCTGGCGGAATTGGCTAGGGATTCGAGGCCGATGCCGTTGAGCAGGATGGCAATGGCCTGTTCTCGGGTGATTGCCGCGGTTGGATTCGTGGGCAAGGGGATGCCAACGAGCAGTTTGGTGTGCGTGGCCCACAAAAGGGATGAACGTGCCCATTCGGGCGTGTTGGGTGGGGTCTGCCCTGTGTTCGGCGCCTTCGGTGCACCGAGAAGGCGCCGAACGACGGTTACCACCTGCGCTTCTGAGATGTCACCATCCGGGTTAAAGGTGTGCGGTGCCGTTCCATCCAGGATCGCTTCCTGCGCGAGGACCGCAATGGCGGGCGCGGCCCATTGTACGCCCTTCAGGTCGGTGAAGGTGGTCGTCGGTTGGGACGATGCGCTGATGGCACCGGTGACGGCACGGGCGATGCCGAGTGCCCGAGGATTCTCGGTATTATTGGCCCCGATGGCGGCGGAGGCTTGCGCCTTCAGGGCGCTGGGCTCGACCGCCGCCATCCTGGCAATACTGGTCGCCGCCGTCGCGCCTGGGGCGGTTCCCACCACTGCCAGGATGAGGGCGGATGCGACCAAATGGGCAGTAATCCGCCGTGCAGCGAAATGCACGGCTCTCCCTCCTCCCATTGCCTACCTCACAGGCCGGCCTGCTCAACAATCTGGCGCATCTTGTGAAAACCCTCTCGCGCCACGGCCAGCGGATCCCGTTCCCAGAGATCCGGGCGGAAGAGTTCCAGCGAGACCGGACCGGTGTATCCGACGGCGGCGATGTCTTGCAACATCTCCACAAGCGGGAGCGTGCCATCGCCCGGCATCACGCGATGCGCGTCGGTCTGTTGCTCCCGCGCCGGCTCCTGCGGAGCGTCATTGAAGTGGCAGATGCCGATGCGGTGTCCTGGCACCATCCGTACATCGGCAAAGGAGCCGCCGCCGCGAAAGACGTGGAAGGGATCCAGCACCAGCGTGGCGTCGCGTGCGTTCGTGCGTGCTAGGATCTCAAGGACGGTGCGCAGATCCTTGACTTGGGCGGTGAAGCCGAGAAACTCCATTGCGGGCAGTGTGCCGATCGACCGGCCGATCTCCAAGAGCTCGCCATAATGGTCCGCCAGCTGTTCGATGGAGGTCTCCTCGCGGGGTGGGCTTGCAACAAGCTTCGGGCAGCCCAGGGCCTGTGCCAGTGCCAGCCGACGGCGGGCCACTTTGAGAAACTCTCGCCACGTATCCCCGCTGAGCGAACCCCACCCCTGCAGAGCGATCATGCTCGGCACCTGAAGCCCCGCGTTGGTGAGCATGGCGCGAAGGCGCGGGAGTGATCCACCTTCGCCCAGATAGGACTCCACGTCGGCGCACCAGAGCTCGATGCAGCTGTACCCCGCGCGGGCGGTCAACTCGATCTTTTCGGGAAGCGGTCGCGTTTTGATGGTACTGGTGTTGAGACAGAAGGGAAACATCCTTGGGTCGTCCTCCTCTTCGGTACCCCTCCCGTCCGGGAGGTATCGCTTCCTTCGCCGACTAGGGCGCATAGTCCTCCGCCGGCTCCCGACGGGGGCCCAGCGACGCACCGGGAGCTGTGCGGACAAGGTGGGATCCAGGAGCGCTCAGGCGTCCCACGGTTCGTGGGCCGAAGGCATCCCATATAGGCCGGGAACGGGAATGCCAAGGAGGCGCAAGTAGACGCCCAACTGGGCGCGATGATGCACACGGTGCTGGAGGGTGTGTGTTCGGACGGCCGCGATCCGCGGCATGCGGGCCGCATGGGGACTGGCGACAAACGTCCACGGATCGAAGAGATCGGCGTCAGTCATCGAGCGGAGGGCTGAAGCAGCGGCAGCGAAGCATTCCTTGGCGACCGGGACGACATTGCTCTCCGTCGCCACCTTGGGTAGCGGTGACCATTCCGCGGGCGGGTGCATCATGTCGAAGCGGTCGGTTGGTCACGATGCTCGGAGCGAACGCCGGGAGGGTGTGGCATGCATCGTCATCGCTCCCATGGCCATCGACTTGGCTTGGGGTCGCCAATCCCAGTGCTCTGCGGGGACTCGCTCCCGTGTGCGCATGGTCTCGTCTGCTTCCGTCTCCATTTCGTCTGCCAGGCGCGTGTGAATCGTCTTCGGCTCTGCCAAATCGATCCCTCTCATTCGCTTCGCATGAACGACGCAGCGTGTGAGGCGGCAGCTGCCGGCGGTCGAGCGGAGCTTCCAGACTCAGACATGGCTCTCGTTCCATACCGCCACGAGTCCTGCTCGGCTTCCATACATGCGGGAACGGGTAGGAAGGTACGGCCGCGTCGCTCGGGACCAGCGGTGCGCTACGGCGTGGATGCGGGGAAAACCTTCGGTGGGCCGAAGGCAGGATCCGGGGCGGCATGACCCGAAACGGATAGGCAATCGATACGGGCCGCTCGCGGGCGGATGTGGGGACGGCTCGTTGCGCGAAGTGTGCTCCACAAGCCGTGGGACGGGGGGGCCTCATGGCGACACAGGCGCCGAATATTATTTTTGTACTGGCCGATGATATGGGCTACGGGGACATCGGTTGCTACAACCCTGCCTCCAAGATCCCGACACCCCACCTCGACCAGATGGCTGCAGAAGGGATCCGTTTTACCGACGCGCACGCGGGGTCCGCGCTGTGCACGCCCAGTCGGTACTCCCTTCTCACGGGGCGGTATTGCTGGCGATCGCGCTTGAAGCGAGGAGTGCTGAACGGGTACAGCCGTCCCTTGCTGGAGGAGGGGCGTTGGACCGTCGCGTCCATCTTGCGGGAGCACGCGTATCGTACCGCATGTATCGGGAAGTGGCATTTGGGATGGGAATGGCCGCTGCGCTCTGTGCACGTGCTTCCGGAAGACCCCACGCGCGGTGTGGACTTCCGAGCACCGATCCGGCGCGGTCCAACCTCGGTCGGATTCGAGGAGTTTTTGGGGATTCCGGCATCCTTGGACATGCCCCCCTATTGCTATATCGAAGGCGAGATGCCAACGGCGCCAGCGGAAGGCTGGACCGATGGCAGTCCATGGGATGCCTTTTGGAGGGAGGGGCCCATTGCTCCGGACTTTCGCCACGCGGAGGTACTGCCGCGTCTCACGGACCGCGCCGAGGCATACATCCGAATACATGGCGGGAGCCGGACGCCATTCTTTCTGTATTTTGCCCTTCCGGCGCCGCACACACCCGTTCTCCCCTTGGAGGCCTTTCGTGGTCAGAGCAATGCCGGTGCTTACGGCGACTTCTGCGTGCAGATTGATGCCGCGATGGGTCGGCTGATGCAAGCCCTCAAGGACACAGGGGCAGACCGCCACACCCTGCTTTTGTTCAGCAGCGACAACGGACCAGAGACGATCGCCTATGAGCGAGCCCGACGCTACCGCCACTACAGCATGGACGGGTGGCGCGGAGTCAAGCGTGATACATGGGAGGGCGGGCATCGAGTGCCGTTGATTGCCCACTGGCCCGAGCGGATTGCGCCCGGCGGGGTGAGTGAGCAGGTGGTCAGCTTGGTGGATATTATGGCGACCGCCGCGGATCTTGTGGGCGAGCTCCTGCCAGCGGAAGCAGGCGAGGACAGCCTGTCCTTGGTCCCGGCACTGGAAGGTCGTTCGGTCGACAGCGCGCGCCGAGAGGCCATCGTTTATCAGGCGGGAGACGGGACGCTCGCCATCCGCCGTGGGGATTGGGTCTTTATCGATCGTCCGTCGGGAGGTGTAGTCGAAGAACCGGAATGGTTCCGAAGGGAGCGTGGATACGAGCCGCATGGCCTGCCGGGCGAGTTGTATTACCTGCGCCAGGATCCAGCCGAGGGGAAAAACCTCTATGGGTCCGAACCAGGCATCCTTGCCGAACTCCAAAGCCTTCTGCGGCGGTATCAGGACTCAGGGCGGAGCGTGCGTTGGCCGTGACGGAGGCTGGTCGTCCGTGACAAGGCGCATGGATGCCTCGGGCCCCAGGGCGCGGACCGTGGCGCTTTCGTCGTTAGCTCGTTCCAAAAGGTACAGTCGCCCGTGGCCGTGGACACGTAGGGTCACGCGATCGAGTACCTCAAGGCAAACACCGTCGTCCACACCGAGACCGTACCGCATGTCGCTTTTGGTCAGGGCAGCCAGGAGCCGGGGGAAGCCGCCTTGGGCGGTGAAGTGTGCCTCCAGGATCGCCGCTGGTACGAGTGCCAATCCTGGCTCTACGTCGAGTTCCGCGTCGCACGGTCCTTCGGCGCCGCCGAGGTAGAGAGTATGGTCCTTTCGCGTCACGCGGTCTCCCCACACCAGGGCGGCCTCCGGCGCGATTAGTGCTCCTGCGGAGGAACCCGCATAGGGGACGCCGCACGCGATCCGCTCCAGGATGGCTTGGCGTCCCGACCCGGTCCCGTATAGCTGATGGTAGATCCGGGTGTCCCCACCGCAGACGAAGATTCCGGTACACATCGCCAACGTGCGAAGTGCGGCGGAACCGAGCGTTTGGCCACCAGGATCTGGCATGACCGACTCGATCCGAGGGCGGAAACGATTCCACGCTGCCAGGAAGCGCGGAAGGTGTTTGTCCCCAACGGCAGAGCGATCAACCAGGATGGCGATCCGTGCCCGATCCGCCCCTGCCGCTTCTACAAATGCAGCGGAAAGTTCAGCAAAATCCGCACTCATTCCCCCGAACAGAAAGACAGATCCCACACGGTCCCCTCCGGGTGGTGGCGAGTGTGTCCAGTATGCCACTGCCGATTTGCGGATCAACCGTGCCACTCATTTTGGGCCGTTTCTTACGTTGACGGCTCCCGCTCCTCGAGCAACAGGTCCCCAAACATTTCGGCAGAAGGCATCCGCGAGGGGGCATTGGTCTCCCAGGTCTGCACGCCTCGCACTGCCTTCTTGGCTACCCTTTCACAGTAGCCACAGGTTCGACAGGATAGGGTGTTGCAGTCACGGGTGGTAAAAAAGCGGATGAAGTTCTCCGGGATCTGTGTGTTGTCGACGCTAAGGTTTGCGACGGGCGCCAGGCTTTCAGCGATGGATGCCCATTTCGCCGCGTGCTCTTTGCCTTCTGCGGCGCGTTGGCGGGCCAGGCGCAGGGGGGCGTGCTGGGACATGCTGATAATGTCGGTCAAGTCTCCTGGGTAGGTACGGGCGGCGTACGCCCGTGCGGCGCGTAGCAGCCATGCTGTGTCTCGTCCGCGGCCCGCGATCTTGAAGCGATCATAGCCACCGGCCTCGTAGATCGCCAGGTCCTCGGGTCGGATCCAGCGGGAGCGAATGATCTCCGCGCCGTCGCGTGCATGCCGTCCAGAGCACCAGAACAGTTCATACTCGAGCAAGGGACGACTTCCGGCGCGCGAGTGGAAAGAGGGAGAGACGTGATGGCAGTTGTTGTATGGACATTGGTAGACGCAGCTGTTGTTGACAATCAACTCTAAGTCGCAGCGTACCGACTTGCGAATCTCGTGCAGGACTTGGAAGTCGCGGTTTGCCGCATGGTGCAGGACGATGGTGTCAGCTCCCATGGCCTCGAACTGCTTTGCTTCGCGAGGTGAGACGACATCAATGAGAGAGGACACGGTCACCTCCAGCGAGGGTGCGACATGCTTGGCGAGTCCGATCATCCAGGGCAGCCCGACCACCAGACCATCGATCCCGATATCGATCAGTTGCCGCAGTTGCTCCTCCATTCCCGTGACGAAACGGGGTGTGTATTCCGCGTCGGCGAGACTGGTGGCATTCCAAAGGTAGTTAAAACGGAAGCCGAGTTCGTGGGCCAGGTTGATGTGTCGGGCCATATCCGTCCAGTCCACAGCGGGGAGGATGTTGGATGGACGGCCACCCCCAACAAGGTCGTGCTGCAGCTTCCCAAAGACTGAGTACACTGGCAATCCGACCATTCCGCGCAACAAGGCATCATCCCAGTTCGTTGCTACGACCAATCGCATTACGATCCACTCCTTGCCCTTGTTCGACCATGTCGGACATGCGTCGCATGAACCTTAGTCCATACGGCCCCGCCCAGGAAGGGACGATGGGACTATGTGGATAGGGACGATTGGAGTATGTGAACGGGGACAATTGGACCTTGGTGAAACGGGGGGGGGCGATGATGGTGACCGACGGAGTGTGTGATGCGCTTATGGTATGGAAAGCGGTGTCGTCAGGGAGCTGTGGCATTGCCGGTTGCTCGTTGTGCGAACGTCTGTACCACGGTACAATTCCGGTTGCACCACCGGATCTTGGTTCATCGCGAACCCCTGGGGAGAGGTCATCCACGTGCGTTTGTCGACGCTCTTGGCTCCAACGCTGCGCGAAGATCCCAATGACGCGGAGATTGACAGCCACCGATTGATGCTACGCGCGGGCTTAGTGCGTAAGCTGGCGGGGGCATCGGGCATCTATACCCTCCTGCCGCTCGGACAACGCGTGGTCGCCCACGTGGAAGCTATCATCCGCGAGGAAATGGATTCCATCGGGGGACAGGAACTTCGCCTGCCGGTGGTCCAACCCGCGGAACTCTGGGAGGCCTCTGGTCGATGGTCCGTCTATGGGGAAGATATGTGGCGCCTGCACGATCGTCATGGCCGCGCATACTGCCTTGGCCCAACGCATGAGGAGGTCATCACCGATCTCGTGGCACATGAAATCCATTCATGGCGGCAGCTCCCGTTGCTCCTCTACCAAATCCAGACCAAATACCGCGATGAGGTCCGCCCACGCTTCGGACTGATGCGAGCGCGCGAGTTCATTATGAAGGACGGATATTCCTTTCACGCGAGTGAAGAGGATCTGGAGCGGACGTATGCGGACGTTGTGGGCGCATACCGGCGCATCTTCAGCCGTGTTGGTCTCGAGTATCGCACCGTGCTTGCGGACCCTGGAGCCATCGGCGGTAGCCAGACACACGAGTTTATGGCTCCGGCCGATGCCGGTGAGGCCGAAATCGTCTCCTGTGCGGAGTGCGATTACGCCGCCGACATCGAAGAGGCCGAGGTGGCTCCCCGCTCACGGTCCGAAGCCTCCGTTCCGATGGCGATCGGGAGGATTGCCACGCCCAATGCCCGGACCATTGAGGAGGTCGCGGAACATCTGAGTACCGAACCGGGGTCGATCGCCAAGCTTCTGCTTGTGCGCCTTCTTTTCGCCGATGGTCGCACCGAATGCGTGGCCGTACTGTTGGCAGGGGACGCAACGCTTAACGAGAACAAGCTTTTGGCCGTAGCGGGTGCCATCTCCCTCCGACCCGTGACGGTGCAGGAAGCGGAGCGGTTGCATCTCCCCCTTGGTTTTCTCGGCCCCGTGGATCTGCCTCCAGGTATTGCGCTCTACGCGGATCCAGAGGTCGCCGAGGGCGGTCCGTGGGTCGTGGGTGCCAACGTCGAGGGGTATCATCTGAACAACGTCTGGGGCGGCAGGGACTTCGTGCCGGACCGCGTATTGCCACTGAGACGGGCGCAAGCTGGCGACCGTTGTCCCCAGTGCGGGGGGCGCCTGTCCGCGCAGCGGGGCATCGAAGTTGGGCATGTCTTTCGGCTCGGAACGAAATACAGCTGCGTTCTCGGGGCAAACTTCCTGGATCAAGAGGGGCAGACGCGACCGATGACCATGGGATGTTACGGGATTGGCGTGACGCGTACGGTGGCTGCGGTGATTGAGCAGCACCATGATCGCGACGGGATCATTTGGCCCGCCTCCGTTGCGCCCTACCATGCGGTCCTTCTGCCGGTCGGCACTGGTTCCTTTGGTTCGCGTGCCCAACAGGTGGCGGAGGAGCTCTCCGTTCAGTTGGCGAAGCGAGGAATTTCGGCAGTGATCGATGACCGGGATGAGCGGCCGGGGGTGAAGTTCAAGGACGCAGATCTTTTGGGTTTTCCTGTACGAATTACCCTCGGCAAGGCCTTAGAGCATGAATCTGCCGAACTTCGGTTGCGCAAGGACGGGATCGTTCAAATGGTGCCACTGACTGCGGTTGCTGATGTGGTCTCCGCTCAGATTCAGGAGGCGACGGCAGTGCCAATCGCCTGACGCAGACATGCGGAAGCGTTCCCGTGCATGTATTCTAAATAAGCCGCGTGGGTTGAGGAAGGAGACGTCGTGTGCGAGGTCACGCCAGTCCCTCGGTGGAGGATTCCAGCGACGTCACTTACCACCCGACCGTGTCTGCGACGCCACCGGGTCGTGAGGGTCGCACCGTCGCGCACGTGGCTACCGTCATCCCCGCATACAACGAGGAGAAGACGCTCGGGGATGTGATCCGCGTTGTGCGGCAGGTGCCGGAGGTGGACCGGATCATCGTGATCAGCGACGGCTCGACCGACGGTACCGCCCGCATCGCGCGGGAGTGTGGTGCCATCTGCATCGCCCTGGAGCAGAACGTTGGAAAGGGGGGAGCGCTCAAGGTCGGTATCGAGCAGGCGGACGCCGAGATTTACCTCTTTCTGGATGCCGACCTCGTTGGTCTCACCCTCGAACATGTGCGGCATCTTCTCTCGCCTGTTCTGCACGGCGAAGCTCAGATGTGTGTGGGGATTCTGGAGAAGGGTCGCGTGGCCACGGACCTGGCCCAGGCGGTTGCGCCCTACCTCTCGGGCCAGCGGGCGGTGACCCGCGATGTGCTGGAGGGTATTTCGGGACTTGAGACGGCCCGGTATGGGGTCGAGGTCGCCATCCATCGCCATCTGAAAAAGCATCGTGTTACGTTCCAACTCGTCGCGATGGAGAATCTGACCCATCGCATGAAAGAGGAGAAGCTTGGTCTGTTGCGGGGCTTTGTGGCGCGTATGAAGATGTATTGGGACATCGTGAAGTTAGTCGGCGAGCCGGACTGGGTAGAGAAACGGCACTGAGGCCGGCCTCACCAAGGCAGAAGGACTGCGGTGTGCGCACCAACAGCATCATTACCCTTGTGGCCGTGGCCATGGTGTGCATGGTCGGCTGCGGTGGATCAACGACAACCACGCCGCATCAACGTCCGTCCGTTGGATCGTTGGTACGGGCTCCGCGTTTTGTGTCAAGCACAGGGAATTTCCCTTCGTCGATCCATGCATCGCGTGCCTCTTCGGTGACGAGTTCCGTATCCGGCACCACTTCGTCCAGCACGGCCGCGTCGCCAGCGTCCACGCCGGCTCATCCCGCGCTGCCCAGCCATTTGGTCCGCATCGACATGGTGGATTCCGCAGACGGGTGGGCCATCGACGGCGACAACATCTTGTTTACGCGGAATGGACCAACGGAGTGGCGGAACGTGACCCCGACGGGCGTCGGAGAGGAATTTGGTGCGCCGTTCTTCCTCGGTGTGTCGGCTTGGCTTTTTTCCAATTCACGGTGCGCTGTCTATAGTACCAACAACGGTGGGGTGAACTGGATCGTATCCCCTCCGCTGATCGCCGCGTCTTCGCCCTCTGCCAACCTCTGCGCTGGACCCGTCCAAATGAGCTTTGCCACCGCCAGTGACGGGTATCTAGCCGTTGGGCCAGAAGCCATGCAGACACCGGTCGTCGCCCTCTATCGCACGACCAATGGGGGCAAGACGTGGTCTCTGGTACCAGGCACACCGCCGATTACCTCGGTTTTTGCGGCCGCGCCGCAACTCCTCCTTGGGGTGAGCCCAGATGCCGGAACTCCTGCCAGTCCACCAGAGGGTATTCTGTGGCAATCACGGAATGGTGGGGAGTCATGGGACATAGCGCCCATCCCGTATCCAGCACAGATCACCGCATCCAGCCTGGGCACGATTCCGGTCCAAGTCGACGGAATGGTCACCTCCGCCGGGTCCGTCATCATCGCCATGAATCTGGGTCGGACGCTGTGGTTGGAAGAGGTGGGCCCTACGGGTCAATGGGCGAGGATTGGGCCAGTTCTCACGATGCCTGCCTCGTACGGTGGGGTATCGGTCCGTTTTTTTTCCTCAACCTCGGACGTGGTAGCGTTTGATGTGGGGAATGGGGCGGTGTTCCAGACAACCGAGGACGGAGCCGCGTGGGATGCCGTTTCCACAACCCCTGCACTGGTCGGAGCGTACGCAACGTTTGTGTCCCCGACCGCGGGGTGGGCCATTGCGTCGGGTGCACTGTTTGCTACCTCGGATCGCGGAGAAACGTGGACAATGCTGCCTTACACGATCACCACCCAAGACACGCCGGTGAGCGCATCGGCCTCGTCAGAAGAGGGTTGCAACTGTTGACCAATTAGATCTACGTCTAACGACAGGTGTGGTATACTAAGTGTATGAAGTTAAGCGTGTGGGCGAAGGAATAGGGCATCAGCTACCAAGCCGCGTGGCGAATGTACCGCGATGGCAAGCTGCCTGTGCCAGTAGAGCAACTACCGACCGGCACGATCATCGTCAAGCCTCCGAAGGAGGAGCCTGCCGGGGTGGCGGTTTACGCGCGCGTGTCCTCGTCGGACCA
>JAJYVN010000234.1 GCA_021791995.1 Bacillota bacterium | reverse complement strand
GAGATCGAGGCGAGGCTTCCATACAGACAATCGTCGGTCAGGCAGTTCGGCAAGCGCTACGGAACCGACCGACGGCGTTGGCGGTAGAGGATCTCGGCCAGCTTTCTGGGCGTACCAAGAGCCGCAAGCTGTCGCGGATTGTTTCGCGCTGGATGCGTTCGACCTTGCGAGAGAGGCTGGAGTTTGCGTCCCAGGCGAGACGTTCTCGCCTTGAAACGGTCCATGCCGCGTATGCCAGTCAAACACGTCCCGTTCCGACGTGTGGGTATGTCCATCAGGACAATCGGCACGGGGCAGGTTTCATTGCCTGTATTGCGGGTGGGATGGTGACGCGGACATTGTGGCCGCCATGAATCTGCGTACGCCAGCGACGGTGCATTACGGGAAGACGGATGCGGTGTTGGAGTAGCGCTACCAGGTCATGTTGTCGGCATACGATCAGCACACGGAGCGCTTTACACGCCGACCAAGGAGGCAGATCTACCAAAAGGGGTGCGGATCAATACACCGAATATATGATCTGAATGGGTCGGATTCCTATCCCTTCGGATGTACACTAAGCTAAACGGAAAAGTGTCTTAAAAGCCTTGACAGGTTCCGCCATATACTGCTGCCCCGGCGGGATCGGTGTGCGCATGCGGGGATGGGAGGCGGAGGCCGGTGGCCGCGTGCCGCCGCGATGCACTTGAGGGTGCAGTGCCTTCGGCTACGGCCCCTCATACCCTCGGGCGCGAAGCACCGGGGCGATCGCTGTTCCGCGGGCGGGAGCGGGCACCATGGGGATCTCCACCGGGATGAGTGCCTCTGTGTTGTATGGTCCGCGGGCGAGCACGGTTCCGCAGGGACCCACGGCCAACGAGCAACCAATGCACCGGCGTCCGGCCCACGGTCCTTCCTCCAGCGGACCGACGTTGCTCACGCCGACAATCGTCATGTCATAGAGGCGGGCGAGTTCACCGTAGGCGTGCTGCCAGAGGGCACCATACGGTACGAGTGACGCATTGTGATCGGAGGGCACCGCCCATGCCGATGGGGACAGAATGCAGCGCGCCCCCATGCGTCCCAGGGCATGTCCCAGCACTAGGGAATCTGGGAAGTTATCCGCGCAGATGTCGAGCCCGAGCGTTCCCACCGGGGTGGAGACCACGCCGAGACGATCCCCGATCGCATAGAGATCCTGAGCGATCGTCAGAACGTTGATTTTTCGGTGCTTGAGGAGGATCTCCCCCGTCGAGGAAATCAAAAGGGCTGCGTTGAAGAGGCGTGAGCCGTCCTGCTCCACCAATCCGGCGGCCACCATGACCCCCGCTGCCCGCGCCGCGCTGCACAGGGCCGCACTCGTGGGTCCGGGGATGGGGTGGGCCAAGGTACGTGCCGCTGGATGCGTCCAACCAACATCCAGACATTCTGGAAGCACAACCACCTGACACCCGGCTGCCCTGCCAGCGTCGATCATCTGGACGGCACGCCCCAGATTGCCTTCCCGGTCCCCTCCAAGAACCAGCATTTGCCCCATGCCGCAGCGCCAGATCATATGGTCGTGCCCTTCCGCGTTAGCTGTCGGTTGGGGTGGGCGTCGGCGGATGGTGGCTCCTGCGGCTTTGCCCCAGCGACTCTATACGGTGCATTGCGCACTCGCTTCCACTCTTTCGTCCGCTGTATCTCGTGCGCGAAAGCTTCGGCCCACAGTGGAGGGTTCCCTCCACCGGCTATGGCGGTGTCGAACGATGATCGACACAAAGGGCTTGCTCCGCTGGATCGGAGAAGAGCAACAATGCCCTGCATGGATCCCATCGGAAGGGAGGAGCCGCATGAAGGCTCTGTGGATCTTGGTTGTATCCGCGGTTGGCTGGGCTCTGCTCGTGGGCATCGGTTGGTCGAGCACGACGCGCGGTGCCGACCTGATTGGGTCCTATCTACCTCACGGGAGCGCGACAGCCGCCCTGGCCCTGCTTCCGGTCCTCTTTGGCCTTTACCTGGCTCTGACTTTGGGGAGATCGCCAGGGCCATACCTCACCCTCGTCCAGTGCGTTGCGGGCATCCTCTATCTGGCCCTTCCCTATGTGGGAGCCTCTCCACTGTTGGTGCGGTGGGGGATCTCCGCCTTCGCCCAACCTGTGATCGCGACCGAGCATGGTCGTGAGACGGCATTGGTCGGCACCTGGCTGGGCGTGGTTCTGGTCCAAGCCTGGAGGCCTCCGATCCGCCGCCGGCGGGCATTGCCGGCACACGTTCCAGCGGATGCATTGTTGGAGCCAGCGGTGCTCTGGTCGCCTCAGGTCCATGATGCTCCGAGTGCAGAGGAGATCGAGCGCCTCTGATTGGGTGTGGGACGGAGCAGGGGCGCTCGGTCTGGTGCCGAAGTCGAAAGGTCGAGGGAGGCGGCCATGTCCGAGAACATCATCCGTCCGATCCGAAGGCTCTTGGTGGCAAACCGCGGCGAGATCGCCATTCGCATCTTTCGCGCTTGTACCGAACTCGGAATCCATACCGTTGGGATTTATGCCCATGAGGATCGCTCTGCCCTGCATCGCGTCAAGGCGGATGAGTCCTATCCCGTGGGAGCAGGCCGCAGCCCGGTTGCCGCCTACCTCGACATCGCGGGGATCTTGGAGGTTGCGCAACGGGCGGGTGTGGATGCGATTCACCCAGGGTATGGTTTTTTGGCCGAGAATGCGGCCTTTGCGCGGGCCTGCTGCGAGGCGGGGATTCGCTTCGTGGGCCCCGACCCAGAGCACCTGGAGATGTTCGGTGATAAGGCGGCGGCGCGCCGCACGGCGCGGCAGGCGGGATTGCGTCTTCTGCCGGGGAGCGAGCAGCCGTTTCTGGACCTCCCAGCGATTGTGGCCGAGGCCGAACGCATCGGTTATCCAGTGATGGTCAAACCGGTTTTCGGTGGAGGGGGCCGCGGGATTCGTCTGGCGCGGAACGAGGAGGAGCTACGCGCGGTCTTGGAAAGCGCGCAGTCCGAGGCTGGTACTGCGTTCGGCATGGGATCGGTCTATTTGGAAATGGCCGCGGAGCGTCCGCGTCACATTGAGGTGCAGGTCCTGGGCGATGCCCACGGTAATCTGGTGCACCTCTTTGAGCGCGACTGCTCACTGCAACGTCGCCACCAGAAGGTTGTCGAAGTGGCTCCGGCGGTGGGACTTGCCGCGGATGTGCGCGAGCGCATTTGTGGTGCGGCCGCCCATCTGATGCGGAGCCTGGGCTATCGCGGGGCGGGAACGGTCGAATTTTTGGTCCTTCCGGATGGGCGTTTCTTCTTCATGGAGGTCAATCCGCGGATTCAGGTGGAACACACCGTCACGGAATTGGTCACCGCCGTCGACCTGGTGCAGGCGCAGATTCGCGTTGCAGAAGGGTATCGGCTCTCGGACCCCGAGATTGGAATCGCAAGCCAGTCGGAATTGGAGTGCCGCGGCGTTGCCATCCAGTGCCGCGTGACGACAGAGGATCCAAAGAACGGTTTTCTGCCCAACACCGGGCGGATTCTGACGTATCGGTCGCCCGGAGGACTGGGGATCCGACTGGACGGGGCGGGGGCTGAGGCTGGGGCGGTGATTACGCCGCACTATGACTCCCTTTTGGTGAAGTGTACCGCTTGGGCGCCGACGTTTTCTGGTGCTGTCGTCAAGATGCGGCGGGCGCTCGGCGAATTCCGCATTCGCGGGGTGCGCACCAATCTGCGCTTTCTGCTGGAGTTGACGGGGCACCCGGATTTTCGCTCGGGCCGCACGGACACCGGCTT
The DNA here is from genome assembly GCA_021791995.1 of Bacillota bacterium. Lineage (GTDB taxonomy): Bacteria > Bacillota > Sulfobacillia > RBS10-35 > JAJYVN01 > JAJYVN01. Next base: position 1,156 of record JAJYVN010000234.1, on the reverse strand, counting down.
CATCGACCGTACACCCGAGCTAGTGCAGTATGTGGAACCCCGCGACCGGGGCAACAAGCTCTTGGCATACCTTGCGGACGTCACCGTCAATGGAAATGTGACGGTCACTGCAACCCGCCCCAGGTTTCGTGTGGGGAAGGGGACGCAGCCGGTGCCCGGCTTGCGCCCTCTATTGCTGGCGGGTGGGCCCAAGGCGGTTGTGGAGCGGCTGCACGAGGATCCGCGCCTCTGGCTCACCGACACGACCTTTCGGGATGCCCATCAATCGCTGTTGGCGGCGCGGATGCGGACCCGGGATCTCGTGGATGCGGTAGCGGTCTCCCCACACCTGGGTGGGGTCTTTTCTCTGGAGATGTGGGGCGGGGCCACCTTTGATACCGCTCTGCGGTTTCTTCACGAATCGCCGTGGGCGCGGCTGGAGGCGTTGCGTGCGGCACTTCCCAACACGCTGTTTCAGATGCTTTTGCGGGGCAGTAATGCCGTGGGGTATGCCAGCTATCCCGACAACGTGGTGGCAAGCTTCGTGCGCGAGTCGGCCGAGGCCGGGATCGACGTGTTTCGGATCTTTGATAGCCTCAATTGGGTGGACGGCATGCGCGTTGCCATCGAGGCCGCTCTTGAAACCGGACGACTCGTCGAAGGGACCATCTGTTACACTGGCGATTGCGCCGATCCGGCCGAGGCGCTCTACACCGTCGACTACTACCTCGACATGGCGCGCCGGTTGTGTGCGCTCGGTGTGCACATGATTGCGATCAAGGACATGGCTGGGCTTTTGCGCCCGGCGGCGGCGACAAGGCTGGTCACGGCGCTGAAGGCCGAGATCGACGTGCCGATTCACCTGCACACCCACGATACGGCGGGGTGGGGGATCGCCTCCATTCTGGAGGCGGCTCAGGCAGGGGTGGATATTGCCGATGTTGCCGTTGCCTCCATGAGTGGGGGAACGTCGCAGCCGAGCTTGAGCGCCGCGGTGGCAGCCCTTCGCGGAACGCGACGGGATACCCGCATGGATTTAGCGGCGTGCGACCAGGCTGCCGCGTTCTGGGCGGAGCGGCGACCGCTGTACGGGGCGTTCGAGGCACCGCCGGGGGCCAGCGGTGCGGGCGCGCTGCAGAGTGAGATGCCCGGTGGGCAGTATACGAGCCTGTTTGCG
>JAJYVN010000233.1 GCA_021791995.1 Bacillota bacterium | reverse complement strand
AGCGTCGACTGCTGATCGGCCTGCCCATCGCCGTTCCCAATAACTCGTTTCCCAGGCGCCCCTCCGGTTATGGGTAACGGTAAGTGCGAAGGGGGATCAGTGGCGTGGCTCAGACCGTGCTGCCAGGAGACAAAGCGGTGCGACGGAGGGCGCGGGGCCAGCGGGGTATGCGGCGGTATGCGGTCCTGGGGTCGGTCGCGGCTGGGCTGATTCTATTTGCGGCGACAAGCGCCTCGTTCTTGGCGACCAACGGGACAGCGACGGCTTCGGTGAGCTCGACGGGAAGTGGTACGGCGGGGGATGTGTATACCCCGACGTGCAGGACCTCTAGTGGAACGACGACGTGTACGTCTCCAACGATCACCAATATCACAACGCTCGACTGGGGTGCGACAGGCACAGGCACGACGACGACGCCGCAGGAAGCCGCATGGAGCGCGGCCCAGGGAGAAGTGACTTCGGTCACGACGGCGGGTGATGTCGCGGTCGTGGACGCCACCGGCGGGCAGACCTTGATTACGGTCACCCTGACCAACGCTGCGGCGATGACCGGTGCATACACCTACGTGAACATTCCGATCGAGATCTACAAGTGTGCGCTAGCGAGTGGAACATGCCAGATGGGGGTAGACAGTAATCAGAGCGAGCAGTATCTGACCTTCAGCGATGCATCACTGACATTTGATGTGAACTCGGGTGATTCGACCTCGGAGTACTACGAGGTCGTCGTACCGACCGGTGGGTCGATGTATGTGTACAGCACGAACACGAGTTCGGATTTGGCGGCAGACTTTCTTGTGACGAGTCAGATCCTGTAAGGCATAGTGTGGTGAGGGCCCGTCGGTGCGGACGGAAGCGATGAACGGAAAGGGGGCGTCCCGATGGTGGACGGCGCTGTGCCGTATGTGGTGAGGCCTCGGGTGCGCCCTCGGGCCCGGGTGGTTGGGTTGGTTTTTGGGCTCGCGGCAGGGCTCTTGATGCTGGGGACCGGCGTGGCCTACCTGGCAAGTAGCGGTGCAACGGCAAGTTCGGTGGTAACGACCAAGGGGCTCGGCACGGGGGGAACGGGCCGCGCTGTCAGTGTGACAACACTATCGGTGCCCATCACGGTCAGCCGCGGGCATGCACAGTTGGATGCGGGGCTGGAGATGGCTCGAATCGACCTGGCGAGTGGTATCAGCGGGACGCTCTTGGTGAACCTGGACTGGGTGGATCCCCAGAATGCGGTCAAGGTGCTGCAGAGTCCGAAGAGCTACATCCTTGCCGGCTTGTACCAAGAGGACACGACGACGACGGCCACAGGGTCCTGCGGTGTGGGTGAGTTTAAAGTAACGGAGCCAACCAACGGGACGTTGTGTCTGGAGCTTCTGAGTGCTGGTGGAAATACGCTCGGGGTCCTGACGCGCAAGACCGCCGATGATGCGCTGCAGGTTCCGGTCTCGGGTTTGACTGCGGTGTACGTCCTGGGCTCGATCTATGTGAACAACAGCATTCCCCCGGCGCAGCAGGGGACGCTCCCTAATCTGCAATTTTACGTGTCAGCGAAACTGGCTGGTTAGGAGAGTCATCCATACCCTGGGGACGAATGCGGGGTGGGATCAACTTCCTACGAAGGGTTTGCGCTCGACCGCGAGAACCACCCCCGAGGAGACCCTAGTGCGCGCTACTGCAACGTAAGCGGGATGCACCGGGTGCCCACGTAGGGCGGCCCTTGAGTGTCAGGGCGACGAGAAGCGAAACACATTCGGTTCTGCGTTGCGGTCGGTACGCCAGGCACGGAGCTGAGGCAAGGAGGCGTTGCGAAACCACGGTCGCACTTCCGCCGCCACGGCGGCATAAGGGGAGCAAACGAGGGTCATGCCGGACTCGGAACAGTCCACACGCAGGGATTGGCGGCAGATCACGATTTGGGTGGTCTTTGCTGCACTCTGCGTGAGCCTGGGTTGGTCCACGATGATCCTTGCCTTTGGTACCGTGCATCCCTTCCGGGTGGTCTCCGGGCACAGTATGTTGCCAACCCTTCGGACCGGGGATCTCGTCGTCATTCGCGGGGTGCCGGAGTGGAGCCTGCGGGTGGGGGAGATCGTTGCGATCCGCGTCCCGAAGGTGGACCAGACCACGTACCACTATCCAGCAGCGGTGGTGCACCGCATCTCGGCTCTATCTATCAAGGGAACGACCCTCACGGTGCAGACCAAGGGGGATAACCAAGGGCCCGATCCGTTCACGATACCAGCCTCGGATGTGAGCGGTCGAATGCTCTTCGCCATCCCATACATCGGGTACGGGTTTCTCTTTCTGCATAGTCGCCAAGGTCACATTGCAGTCATCGGTCTAGCGATACTGGTTTTGTTGTATGTCGCCGTTACAGCTCTCCTTGGTCGCGAGGGTGATGGGTTGATCCTGGAGACACCGAATGTGCCGCTCTCCCTGGGTTCCGAAGGCCAGGTGCTGGCCCTGGCGATTCATGAGTATGGGGAGCACTTGCGGAGCCACACGGCCGTCGTTCGGGAGCTTGGTGGTACCACAGCGGAACTGCGCCATGCGGCCGAAGCGCAGAACGAGATTTTAGTAGGATTGCGAACCGCCATGGCGTCCATGGGCACGGCTTCGGATCGAGGTGGCTGGCCGCAGCGGGCACCCACCAGCGCGGTGCCGAGCACCGGGGATCGCTACGCACAAGGGGTGGGAGATCTGCATTATCCCTTGGACGGGACGACCGAAGGATTGGTGCATTCAAGGAAGGCCAAGCGACGGGCGGGTCGCCATCGTCGCGGTTCACATCGATTGGGTTATGCTGCCGAGTCCTACCAACCATGCTCGGACGGCACTGCCCTCTACCCGAGTCGGCGGGCGCGAAAGATGCATCAGCGTGCGTGATACCACGCTGCGACCGCGCTGGCGCATGGTCCCGGTGCTTTTGCTTGTGGTCGTGGTGGTCTCTATTGCGGGAACGACCGCTGCGAGTAGTCCCGCCACAGTCGCGCAGAAACCGTTTCTGAGCGCGCTCCTCGATCCCTCGTCCCTGGTCGCGGATGGTTCGACAGTATCCGCCCTTTACCTGGAGTTGTTGGGAGCGGGGGGGGGGGGCCACTTCACTCGGAACGGCGACAACCGTAGGCCTGGTGTCCAGTGATCCTTCCGTCGCGACCGTGCCCACGACGGTGTCGATTCCTCCCGGCACGTCGCTGGTTACCGTTCCTGTCACCACGACACGCACGCCGGGCGCGGCCACCATTGAAGCTAGGGTGCAGGGCTTGGCTACGTCGGCGGCAACGCTGACGACGGTTGCCGCGGCCGAAAGCACGGTGGGGGGATCGATCCGTCTCACGGTTAGCCCCTCCGATTTCTTTCGTGGGTCACCGGGTCCGGCGTGGGTGACGGCAGAGCTTTTGAACACCAGTGGTAATCCGGAACGGATGTCGGCGCCGCTCACGCTGGACGTCATCTCGTCGGCGCCTTCGGTCCTTAGGCCGCCGCCCACGATCACGGTACCCGCCGGTGCGTATGAGGTGACGGAGTCCCTCCAGATCGGTACGGTCGGGGCGGTGACGATCACGGCGTTGGCCAGTGGCTTTAGCCCGGGGATCGCCACGGCGGAGGTGGAGACGCCTGGTACGCAGTCTCTGTCTCTCAAGGCGACGATACTGCCCGATGTGCTTCTCCCTGGGACGGCCCCGACGATTGTGTTGCAGGCGGTGGATCCAAACGGTCGCCCGGTGCCGTTTCCGTGTGGTCCAGTGTTTTTATCCTCGAACAATCCAGCGATGCTCAACGTGCCTGCCACGGTCACACCGACCTGCAGTGCCAGTCGGCAAGCGGTGGTGGTGATGGCCGATGCGGCAGGGGCGCAAGGGACGGTTTCGATTACCGTCGCGGCGTCGGGCATGCTGCCGGTGACCGTGCAGGCTTCGGTCGCTTCGGTACCACCGGAGATACTGGTTGCGAGCGTGGCTCCGTTGAGTTTCGCCTATGGACAATCTCCAGAGGGCTGGCTTGTGCTCCAGACGGTGTTGGGAAAGGGGGATCCGGCGGATGCTGTGACGGCCATGACGATCACTCTGGCCGGCGGAGCGGGTGCGGTGCCGGCAACAGCGACGATTCCGGCCGGGGCGAGCAGCGTCGCTGTGCCCATCAGCGGAATCGTATCGGAGGAGAGCCCTACAGTATTGGCGACAGCGTCGGGGCTGACTCCCGCGCAGATCACCCTAACCTCGGCTCAACACCTGCTTCCGAAAGAAGCCGTCGGCACTGGCCCTGCACCGACCATCGCGGGCCATCGCATTGCCTTGCGATGGATCATTACCGTTCAGATTGTGGCCATTGTCGGCTTGGGCCTTGGAATCGTTTTAGCAACGCGGCGACGGGGGGCAACTCGGCGTTGAGAGCCATTGGCGCCGACTTCATGGGGTGGGTAGCCAGGGGGAGGGCCAGAGCAATGCGTTACGGTATCGCACCGGCGCTTGCGAGGGCGGCGTTCGGCGTGATACCCTAGGTGCCTAGGGAGCGGTTTTGTTCATTTACCGGATCCGGAGGGGTGACCGAGCGGCTGAAGGTAGCTGCCTGCTAAGCAGTTGAGCGAGGAATCGCTCCGCGGGTTCGAATCCCGCCCCCTCCGCCAGGATCGTTGATGTGCGCCCTTAGCTCAGCCCGGATAGAGCGACTGACTACGGATCAGTAGGTCGGGGGTTCAAATCCTCCAGGGCGCACCACTTACAAGCCAACAGCCACAAGGGATTGCGGGAACGGCCCCAGGGAAATCCTGGGGCCGTTTGGGCTTCTCTCCCCATAAACTCCCCATAATGCTCATCCGCTCCGCCGGTGCCGCCGCCCGGTCTTGGGCGTGAATTCCCGGCTGCCAAGCAGACCTCCGCGCCGGTCGGCCGCCTCGCCGTGCATCTCCGGCGTGGCGTGCCCGTACATG
>JAJYVN010000232.1 GCA_021791995.1 Bacillota bacterium | reverse complement strand
GCCCAACCGTTTTGCGGCTTGCCCTGTCGAGAGCATCTGTTCCCTTATCATAGGGTCATCATCCGATCACCGGCGCGTAATGTCAAGCGTCCATGTCTACTCGCCTCGTCCGCCGCAAGGTGAATCTTGGCCGAACGCACTCCATAACAAATGGCCGTCCTCTGCTTACGCGCACGGCAGGACGCGAGAGCTTCCATCGCTTTCACACGAGCACGCGAGACAAGCTGCCCCGGAAGATCGGTTGTTGCACGTTCCGCCGCATCGGTCCGGTGGTGAAGTGCTACGCCACGGACGCACGGCATCTCCCCGCCTACGATGCAGACACGGTAGAACCACGCGGCATACTGCTCGATGGTTTCGCGAAGCACAGCCGCAACATCCGCCGTTCCGTTCAAGAGCCATCGAAGCGTGGGGGCCATGCTCCCCATACTACAGCAGAGGTTGTGTTCGCGCGATGGCGGGCTGGGACCCCCGAAGATCTCCTCGCCGCGCCGACACCGCGTGTCTTGCGCACACCCGCCGTTCACGGGCGAGGCTCAAGTCGGGGAAGGGAACAAAACGCGACTGGAGAAGTCGGATGGTGCGCCCGGCAGGATTTGAACCTGCGCAAACCAGGCTCCGGAGGCCTGTGCTCTGTCCGGGCTGAGCTACGGGCGCAACAACTTAAATCCTAACACGGAGCACGTCGTGGGTCAAAGGGGATGTGATGCGTATGCCGGGTCAACAGATTGGAACCACCCGTGCCTGGAATCAGCAACACCTTCTCCACAACGGCACGCGCCCATCCACCGCCCCCCCCCAACCGACCGAAAGAGGTACAATTGCAGCAACGATGTGTAGGGGGGAATCGCATGGATAAAGACGCAACACATCGCCGTTCCCTACCGGCATGGGCGCAGCGCGTCTTGCATTGGCGCTTGCCGAGTTCGATCACCCTCGGTCTCGGTATCGCTATGCTGGCCGTCGGTCTTATTCTTTTGACCATCCCGCTCTGGTCCGCCGTGCTGAACCACTCCTCGCAGTATCAGGCTGCCCGACTCTTTGCTCAGCGCAAAGCCATCGCCGCCGCAACGAAGACCAAATCCCCACTACAGCGAACGGTCGCAAACTCCACGTCTTCCCCATCCACCGTATCGGAAGAGGTTCCGGCAGGACAGGTGCTTGCGCAGCTTGAGATTCCAGCGATCGGGGTCAACGCCTACGTATTGGAAGGGCTCACCTACCAACAGGCCGTGTGGTCAAAGCTCCTGCAGGAGGGCCCGGCACACCTCGAAGGAAGCTCGCTGCCCGGACAACCAGGGAATTCGGTCATTTTCGGGCACGTCAATATCTGGGGTTCGGTCTTCGCCCACCTCGACGAACTGGCCCCAGGGAATTCGATCACACTGCAGACATTAACCGGCACATACGTGTATGTAGTCGAGGGGAGCCAGGTGGTACCCCAGACGGATGTGGCGGCGGTCGCGCCCCACGGGGGCCCGCCCACCCTCCAACTCGTTACCTGCAGTGGCCTTTTGGACACCCATCGCCTGGTCATCACCGCTAACTTGGAGAGCACCTCCAGCGCTCCAAGCGTCGTGACCGTTTCCAGTGCAAAGAACTTGGTGACCAAGTATTACGGCCGCATCGCTGCGGGAGAGTGGGCGCAGGCTTATGCCATGTGGAGCACCTCGTGGCGCTCCTCCCACACCCAAGCATCCCTGGAGCAATCCGCCCCCCCCACCCAGGGCTTCCAGATCGATGATGCGTGGGCGCCCGTGGGTGGACCGGTAACGGTGGTGGTCAGTAGCAAAAGCACGGGATCCCCTGTGCCATTGGTCACCTCCTATACGGTAGGCACCTCCACCAGCGGAGCGGTTTTGCAATCGTCCACCGCCGTCACCTTGGGGGCACCCCAGACGATCGCGATGGATGCGCCCACCACTTTTCAGAGCGGCGCAAGCGGCAGCACCCAGTGCGGCCTCTACAAGGTGCAGTGGGCGGTCAGTCCATATTCGTTCCAGTCGAACAATGGGGATACGTTCAAGGTGCGCACGAGCACCATCCAAGTGGATGGCCCAGGCGGTACCGTGCTGTCTGGTATCAATTCGCCGGCTTTAACGCTTGGCACCTATCCCCTAGCCTGCGGGGACATCCTGGGGAACGGAGCCATGGACCTTTTGACACGGACGGAACTGTGCAGCACCCGCCTGTGCGCCTTAGGAGAGCCGGAAGACACCACGGATCAGATCTCTATCTATGAACTCGGCACGACGCAGGCCAGCTTGGTGGGCCAGTTCTATGCCAGTGGAGGGGACGCATATCCGCAATGGCTTGCACTGGCGCCGACTCAACCGGACGCGATGCTGGTGGACGCTGAGGTGTTCTCCGTAGGGGAGCGAGCCGTCTATGGACCAGCGGTCTGGATGTTCTCCGCTGGCTCCTTCCAGCAGGTGAGCACCCTCGCCGCCACAGTGTTTCAACAAGACCTCCAGAGCGAGCTCCAGCGTGTTCAGGGCCCAGAGACCTGCCCGGCGACCGAGATGCTTGGCTCGGTCTCTTGCCCGTTTGCGGCGGCTCTGGTCGCATACTATGACGCACTGAACCTGGGCGAGGGATCGACAGAACTCCCGGTGATTGAGAGCCTCTTGTCCCCCTCTCTCCACGCAATGTTTCTCCAGGATGTGGCGGCCGTGGCGGATCAGGTTGCCGGGCAGACGCCCTCCTGCGGCCAATGCACCCTACCAACGGCTCCCGCCCCGGCGACCACGTCCTCGTCATCGTCCAAGCCGGCAGCCGCTCCGCCGACTTCCTCGTCCGCGTCCCAAGGCAGCGACGCGTCCCGTTCGACGCCTTCGCGCTCTACACCCACGCCTTCCACAGCCAAAAGCCAAACCACGTCCACCACTGCCGCCGCCCCCGTGCGCTCGATCGGCATTGGCGGCTGGACGCAGATCGAGCCCATGCCCTCCGCGGACGCCATCGTGGGTCGGGCCCCCAACCTTCTTGCGGTAGCCGTGCACGATGTCACGGTCCTACCCGGAACCGCCCGCTTCCTGGAAGCGCAGGTGGATGTCTATCCGACGGGTGGAACCGCCGTGACGTTGCAGAACGTGGATCTCGCGCTGTCTTTGACCCCGCCATCCAACCCCCGTGCACCCGTCGAGATCTGGCAACTGCCCGCCCTCAGTGGTACTATTGCGCCCGGGGACGCCGAGCAGTGGAGTGAGCCGTTCGGTGTTGCCTCCCGTATTTCGCAGGGTGTCTATGCGCTTACGGTCGGCCCTCGTGTGATTTCCCTGCAGACCAGTGGAGGATTCATCGATGTCCCCATTCCACTACCCTCATCTCCTCCACTCCTTATTCTGCCGGCACCGCAGTCCGCGTGACATGCGGCACCAAGGAGGTTGAAGGAAAGCCACCAACAGCGTAGAACCCAGGTGCCCGAATTCGGCCTCCGTCCTGAGGCTGCCCTGAGCGGAGTGGCCGCAGCCGGAGGGAGCCGCCCAACGTTCCGAAGTTCGAAGGAGGAGTCTGTGTGACTGCACGTTCAGCGTTCCGTCTGCCTTTGGCGTCCATCGCCGCGCTCGGTCTGATGGCGGCCGTGGCCGTTCCAGCCTTTGCCGCTTCCAGCGACGTGCCTGTGACCCTGCCGTATAACCGTCAGGTCTTCTCGAGTGGCCCCACCGAGCAGCCCCCCAGCTGCGTCGGGGGTGTTCCGAATCCAGCGGCCGTCTGCACCCCGTTCTTCGACCTCTACGGCGACGCCCTCCCCTCTTCGCAAGCACCCAAGCCCGGTCCCATCACGGCAACCACAAGCACGGGCAGCACGGTGACATTCCAGTTCCCGGCCATCTCGGGCAATGACTCCCTCTCGCTTTGGGGACAGGAGTCTGAGAATAATATCCCCGTCACGCCCGGAAACTACTCCGAGTTGGACCTTTTGGCGGGGGCAGGCAACGGTCCCTCCACCGAGAGCACATCCAACGACAACCTCAAGGTCACCCTTACATACAGTAACGGCACCACGTCCACGCAGTCGACCGCGATCCTTGACTGGTACCACCAGACATCGCTCCCGATTGTGTTTGCGGGACGGTGGGCGCCTGCGGTGACCAACACATCCGAAGAGATGAACAGTAACGGGATTGGCGTTGGCGTCTATTCCATCCCGGTCACCTCGGCCGACACGCTGACAGCCATTAGCGTGATGAATACCACGCCTGTTCCGCAGTCGACATCCATCATGGATGTCGTCAACGTCCTCGCGGCAACCCTCGTTGGAACGAGCACCGGTTCCGCCCCAAGCTCGACAACGCTGTCCGCCGCGAAGTTCGTTTCTTCCGCCCCTTCGACCACATCCGCAACCACCACCACGACCACCACGACAACAACGAGCAGCACCAAGTCCACGAAGTCGTCCGCGGCATCGACCTCGTCCACTTCGGTCCCAAAGACCGGCGCAGGTGAATTGCTCGTGCTCGAGGGTGCGGCGCTGGTGCTCTTCGGGGGAGCCGGGGCGCTCTGGCTCCGCCGGGCGCGGCATTCCTAAGATCCCTGGATCATGATCGGGGGGAGAGGGTGCTTGCCCTCTCCCCCTTTTTTGTGTGGGCTCAACCGGTGTTCCGCAATCCATGCGCAACACCATTCAGAGTGCGCAAGACAGCGACAAGCGCTCGGGTCCGCTCCTCCGGCGGAAGCGTACCACGCCGAAGTTTACCCAAGAGCATTACCTGAAGGTAGGAGAGCGGATCCACATAGGGGTTCCGCAACTCGATGCTGCGGCGTAGCACCGGCTGATCATCGAGGAGACGCGCACAACCCTGAATGCGCAGGACGGCTTCGCGTGTCTTGCGATACTCCTTCCGAATCACTCCAAAGATCCGGTCCGCGTCCTCCAGCACTTCACTCGCCAGCGACGCATAGGCACTCGCGATGGGCATGTCTGCCTTGCGCAGTGCCATCGCGCCATTGT
>JAJYVN010000231.1:1190-4968 GCA_021791995.1 Bacillota bacterium | reverse complement strand
GCATCTTTGCCGTTTTGATCGCCTATGCTGGGGTATACAGCGGTACGCATTTTCCCAGCGACGAGCTCGGTGGTGCACTGGTCGGCCTGTTCGCGGCCGGAGCGATGGTATGGATTCTCGGGAATCCATACCATCGCCTCTCCGCACCGCGTCGGCGCCGCCGGCGGAGGCGGCGTGCTGCAGCGGTGTGATCACCACGCCACCCTTTTTGTTGGGATGCGTCGAGGCGCCGAATGGCACGTATGTCACGCGGGTGGCTGCACTCGGTGCAAAATAGGCGTTTGGGGCCTGGCAAGGTTCGGACGCCATCGTTCGCGCCAGCCATTCTGTGCCGGCGCGTCAAGGCCATTGACGCGTGGCCAAAGCAAGGTTAGAGTAGTGCCTATACCCTACTGGGGTAGAGGAGGCGCGTCGCTGTGGATAGCCAACCCGTGACTGAGAGCCGCTATCGCCGTGACAACGCCGCACTCCTGCACCGCCTTCGCAAGATTGAGGGCCAGGTTCGCGGGGTGCAGCGGATGGTGGAGGAGGACCGCTATTGCGTCGACGTCTTGGTCCAACTCGCGGCCATCCGTTCTGCGGTGCAAGCGGTTGGGCAGTCGTTGCTTGAAAGTCACGTCCGAGGTTGCGTTACGAGCGCCCTTCAGCACGGCGACGGCGAGCGTGCGGTCACGGAGCTGTTGGAGGTCTTGGCGCAGTTCGCGCGGTGAGGAGGTCTTGCGGTGCGGGATGCACGAGTAAAGCCCGCAGACGGGCCTTGGGTACAACCGCCTACGGCTTTGCAGACAACCCTTCCCGTGCTGGGGATGACCTGCGCGTCGTGTGCTGGTCGTATCGAGCGCGGTCTCCGGTCTGTACCGGGCGTTGCCGAGGCGACTGTCAACCTGGCGAGCGAGATGGCGACGGTGCGCTTTGACCCTGGTGCGGTTCGCGTGGCTGATCTGGTCCATGCGGTCGAAGAGATCGGCTATGAGGTTCCCGCAACACAAACGCGGCTTACGATCCAGGGAATCATCGATGCCTCTTGTGTCGACCGACTCGAAAAGCAGTTACGCACCGTCCCAGGGGTCACCGAAGCCAACGTCCACTGGGCGACCGGGACGGCCGTCATCAAGCATCCGGTGGGCATTCTTGCGCCGTCGGCGCTGGTCCAGGCCGTGGAGGATGCTGGTTACGGTGCCCAGGTGCGCACTGAAGATCAACCGGCGGATGGTATCGAGGATGCGCGGCGGCGCGAGGTTAGACAGTGGCGCGACCGGTTGACGCTTTCCGGCATCCTCTCCCTACCCCTCTTGGGCGCCATGGTTGCGGAGTTCTGGGTGCCTCAGAGTGCTGACGCACACCTACTGATGAATGGATGGCTGCAGCTCGTCCTTGCCACGCCGGTTCAGTTCGTCGCGGGCTTCACCTTTTACCGCGATAGCTACTTCAATCTGCGCGCCCGTACCGCCAATATGTCGGTGCTTGTGGCGCTCGGTACGACGGCAGCGTATCTGTACAGCCTGGCAGGTGTGATATGGGGTCGGCGGATCGGAATCACCGCCACGTACTTTGAAACCAGTGCGCTTGTGATCACCCTGGTGCTGCTCGGTAAGTATCTGGAGGCGGTGGCCAAGGGGCGTACCTCGGACGCGATCCGCAAATTGGTGGGGCTCGGGGCGAAGACCGCGCGCGTGATCCGGCACGGACAGCCCACCGATATCCCACTGCAGGAGGTGCGGGTGGGGGACCTTGTCATGGTGCGGCCTGGAGAGAAGGTCCCGGTGGACGGCGAGGTGATCGATGGTCACTCTGCGGTGGACGAATCGATGCTGACGGGCGAGAGCGTTGCAGTGGAGAAGGGTCCGGGTGATACCGTCGTCGGTGCGACGCTGAACAAAACCGGCTCCTTTGTGTTTTCTGCCACACGCGTCGGGCAGGATACGACGCTGGCCCAGATTGTGCGGGCTGTCGAACAGGCCCAGGGTTCCAAAGCGCCGATCCAGCGTATCGCCGATGTGATCTCTCGTTCCTTCGTGCCCGCAGTGATCGGCGTGGCTGCGGTTACCTTCTTCGCTTGGTACGTTGGCACGGGAGACTTCAGGGTGGCGCTTCTGTCCATGACGGCTGTGCTGGTTGTGGCCTGTCCGTGTGCCCTGGGCCTCGCGACACCGACCGCGATCATGGTCGGTACCGGAAAAGGGGCGGAGTTCGGTATCCTGTTCCGTGGCGGGGAGCATCTGGAGACTGTTGGCCGGATCGGGGCAGTGCTACTTGACAAGACAGGAACGATCACGCGGGGTGAGCCCACCGTGACCGACGTGATGGCCGTCGACGAAGTGACCCCGGCAACTGTCCTATCCCTTGCGGCGGCTGCCGAATCCCGCTCAGAGCACCCACTGGCTCAGGCGATTGTGGCCGAGGCCCGTGCAGAGAACCTAACCCTCCTTGGGGTGGACCGATTTGAGGCCATACCCGGCCATGGTGTCCGTGCAGAGGTCGGGGGCCACCTTGTACGGGTGGGAAACACGCGATGGATGGAACAGGAAGGGTTGGTTTTCACGGCCGTCCGCGACGCGACGTCCCACTGGGAGAGCGAGGGAAAGACCGCAATGCTCGTGGTCGTCGATGGCCGGACCATAGGAACCGTGGCTGTCTCCGATACCGTCAAGCCCGAATCGGCCACGGTCATTGCCACGCTTCAGGGGATGGGCATGGATGTGTGGATGATCACGGGGGATAATTGCCGTTCCGCCGAGGCGATCGCTCGGCAGGTCGGGATCGCTCCAGAGCGCGTGTTTGCGGAGGTCCTGCCCGAGGAGAAGGCCGCTAAGGTACGCGAGGTCCAAGCCACCGGCAAGCGCGTGGCGATGGTCGGGGACGGAATGAACGACGCCCCTGCTCTCGCCACTGCGGATATCGGGATGGCTCTGGGAACCGGAGCGGACGTCGCTATCGAATCCGCCGATGTCACACTCATGCGTTCGGACCTTCGGGGTATCGTTGCTGCGATTGACCTGAGCCAGGCCACGTTGCGGAAAATCCACCAGAACCTATTCTGGGCCCTGTTGTATAACAGCATCGGGATCCCCATTGCGGCCTTTGGACACCTTAGTCCCATTATTGCGGGGGCGGCGATGGCCATGAGTTCGGTATCCGTCACGACGAACTCGACCCTGCTCAAACGGTATGATGCCATGTGGCGTTTCCGGCGCGGGCCGGCTGCGGTCGCGATCGCGGATCGTTGAGCGTTCGGCTGGTGGGATCCGAAGGATGGAGAGGAGTGATCGGAGTGAGTACGACGCAGATATTCGCCGTGAAGGGTATGACGTGTGCTGGCTGCCAGGCGGCGGTGACGAGGGTGTTGAAACGGGTGGAGGGCGTGAGCGATGCGGTGGTGGACCTTCAGCGCCAAGAGGCAACGATAACGTTCGACCCAACGAAAGCCACCGCGGACCAGTTTGCATCGGTGGTGCAAAAAGCCGGATACGAGCTCTGCACGAAGTGACATGTTGCCCGTGCCCTGTGCGCTAGGATCCTGAGGGATGCATGGAGCCGTCGGAGTGATCGGTTTGCACCCCGACGGCTCCATGAGTCATGCCGGAACGCGAAGATAACTTGTCGGGATGTGGTGAACGCCGCAGTCTCGCCAATGGAACCCTCGCGTGCTTGGTGGGGCGGGATCAGACCAACTCCAATCCGTTCATGTCGGGGAGAGTCGGGAATGCCGATGTGGGCAGTGCCTGATACCAATCCGCAACCGCAAAGAGGCCGTCGTGGCGAGACCGCTCCCGGCCGA
>JAJYVN010000231.1:0-1180 GCA_021791995.1 Bacillota bacterium | reverse complement strand
CACCGCTACGCCACCCAAGATCTTGCAACGTGACGCGAATGTCCCGCTCGAAGCGAATGGGATCGAGGACGTGCCATCGATACATGGCAAAGCGCGGTTGGCATTGGTAGAGCCCGTCCGGCACGGAGACATGATACATACCCAAGAACGGAGTTGAATACGTGGTGTACCGGCCGTCCACCTCCCAGTCGTACGAACCGCCAAAATAGTCTTCCGTGCCTGTTCCACAGATGGTGGGGTATTCGCCATCGCCATCCAGAAAAAATTTGATCTCGCCCTCGCCCCACCAGTTGTTCTGACCGCCAAGTCCTACCAGAAGCGCTGTGCCGACGTAGTGCCCTTGTCCGGTCACTCCGTCCAAAAGACAGTGACAGGTACCTTGCGGTAAGGGGTTACTGCGGCGAAACTGTGCATGAAAATATGCGGCGTCGTCCGCAACGTCGTCTAGTGCGTAGTTGATTTGGTAGAACGAGTCGTGGGCACTTGGGCCGATGTTTTCCATGGTCACGCGACAATGTTGGCGAAATGGCATCGGCCAGAAGCAATTCAGCCCCGAGTTGGGGTTGACAGCCACTGGCAAGGAGTTGAGGGCCGAAAATGGTCCTCGGGTTGGCCCGGCCCCATTGTCCCTCCAACCACAAGCGAAGAAGTCTGCCAAGGGGCACTCGACCGATGGCTGTTGCTGGTTGTCCCAATACATGCGCAGGATGAACTGCCTCCCGATGTATCCGCCGATCCAGATGCTTTGGATGGCCCCAGGTCCGTCGATGCTCGCAATGGTGTGAGTCTGACCGGGTCGGATCAATACGGAAGGAGAGACCTTCCATCCGGGGCCCAATTCGCGTGCGGGCGATGTTGCCAGTCCCTGGGTGCTCTTGCCACCCTCACCCTTTTCACCGTGAGGGTTTTCCGCACTGATGGACCGCGTACGGGCCTTGGACAACCGACAGATATCAGACAGTGGCAGAGCAAAGCTTCCCAGACCTCCGAGCATCGGGCTATCCCTCCCAAGGGGATCCATTCCCCTGCTTGGGCTCTTCTCCTTTCGCGAGACGTAACTCCTCAGGTCCCCCCGTTCGGGCGGGGAATCCGGTACTGGACAATCGGACGAGGGTGTAGTAGCCTTACGTCACCCGGATGCCACCGGGGGCGGAGCGTGATCACGCCGTATGGACCGACC
>JAJYVN010000230.1 GCA_021791995.1 Bacillota bacterium | reverse complement strand
CCGCCGTCGAACGGATGCACCGATGGTATGCGGTGTGTTCCCGCAGTGAGGAAGGGCTTTGGATGGCAAACCGAAGCACTGGATTTCCCAAAAGAAGCGCCGTCGCCACTCCCGCCCCTCGCCAGCGACCCAGGCGGCTTCGGGAACTAGGCCTCAAGCTCACCGTTCTTGCGATCCTCCAGGTAACGTTCGAGCTTCCGCTTGACGCGCTGGAGGGCATTGTCGATGGACTTCACATGCCGATCGAGGCTGTCGGCGATCTCCTGATAGGACTTCCCATCCAGGTAGGCCATAAGCACCTGCCACTCCAGATCGCTCAGGATCTCCCCCATCTTTTCTTCGATATCCCCGAATTCCTCGCGACTGATGATGAGGTCCTCGGGATCGGAAACCCTGGTACCGGAAATCACGTCCAGCAGCGTGCGGTCCGAGTCATCGTCGTAAATTGGCTTATTCAGAGAGACGTAGGAGTTGAGTGGAATGTGCTTCTGACGTGTCGCGGTCTTGATGGCTGTAATGATCTGCCGGGTGATGCAGAGTTCGGCGAAGGCCCGGAACGAGGAGAGCTTCTCGGAGCGGAAGTCACGCGTCGCTTTGTAGAGGCCCAACATGCCTTCCTGGATGATGTCCTCGCGCTCTGCCCCGATGAGGAAGTACGATCGCGCTTTAGCTCGTACGAAGTTTCGGTACTTGACCAACAAATACTCTAACGCGCAATCGTCGCCATCCTGGGCAAGCATGACGAGTTCCTCGTCCGATAACCCTTCGTAAACGTCACGCACGGTCACAACTTCCATTGAGCTGACGATCACTCCGGTGCCCCCCTCTGTCAACGCACACGACCGCTAGGGACCACGCCAATCGACAGTTCATCGTTATCCAGTGCGACGAACACGCCCTACGCCGAGCTTTTCACAAGTGCCGAGTCATCTTAATCGTAAACAGATTGTGAAGTCAACGTATTCGTTTGCCCAAAGCGCTGACACCAGTTGTACAGGGCAATGCCGACGGCAACCGAAGCGTTCAGGCTCTCGATGCGACCGAAGAGTGGCAGCCGCACGATCTGATCGCAGTGCCTCCGGACGAGCGAGCCGATTCCTGCCCCCTCCGCACCCACCACGAGAACCGTCTTCGCCGTCAGCGACGATGACCCAAGCACCGATTCCCCATCCATGGAAAGGCCGAAAATCCAATAACCCGCACGCCGACAGACGTCGAGTGCCTGCGCCAAATTCGGTGCCACCGCCCAAGGGAGATAATCAAAGGCACCCGCAGCCACGCGCTCTGCCGCCGCCGTCACAGGGCACGCACGGTGGGATGGCAAAAGCAAGCCATCCGCGCCAGCGCACTCGGCACTGCGGGCGATGGCCCCCAGGTTCTGGGGGTCTTGAATGTGATCCAGTGCGACGAGCAGCGAGGTGGGGTGAGCGGCCGTTCGCTCCACCAACGCCGTGACGGATTGGCCGGGACGGCGGCGTACCAACGCAACGCATCCCTGGGCCTGCGGCCCGCCACGGCGTTGCACTTCCTGCCGATCCAATCGCTCCACCCGCACACCGTCGCGGGCCGCTGTCTCGGCCAGATCCTCCAGCCCCCTGCTCCCGCGCACCAAGCCCAGCGATAGAACGCGACCCGTTCGCAGTGCGGCCGCGACCGCGTGCTGGCCCGCCAGCCAATAGGTGTCCGCCGTGCCGTTGCGCGCGCGTTGATCGGTCATTGGATCCCCCCGGCGGTGCGGCCGGTATCCGCCCATCGCCACCGACTCCCGCTCGGCGTATCCTCCACCACGATCCCAAGTTCGGCT
Organism: Bacillota bacterium; assembly: GCA_021791995.1. Taxonomy (GTDB): domain Bacteria; phylum Bacillota; class Sulfobacillia; order RBS10-35; family JAJYVN01; genus JAJYVN01. The sequence goes on along the minus strand of JAJYVN010000230.1, from coordinate 3,176 downwards.
AATTGGGCCCGGATCTGATCGGACACCTCCCAGTCGCGATAACCGCGCGCTCTTTGGCGGACATCCAAGAGCATCTGGACCAGCGCTTCTGTCGTGGCTGTACCAGCGTGCTCCTCGGATAACCCTTCCCATAGGCCGAGCTCATTGCCACAGGCCTCCAGGACCTCCACCGCACGACGGAGGCCAACCCCACCATCGGAACGAGGCAGTGCGAGATTGATCGCGCGTACGAGATCAAAGAGCGCGCCCAGCGCGCCAGAGGTGTTCAAGTCATCGTCCAACGCCTCACAAAAGGCCGCTGCCGTCGCATCAGCCACTGCCGCCAAGTCATCGGCCGTTCCGATGCCACCACCACGCAACGCAAACACAGCGTTGCGTTTCCCTGCCACCAGCCGCGACCAAGCGCGTTGTGCTTCCTCCAACGCTTCTGGAGAGTATGCCAGCGGCTTGCGATAATGCGTGGACAGCATGAAAAGGCGCAGGGCTCCCGCCGGCAGTCGTCGCCGCACCTCCTTGAGCGTTACAAAGTTGCCGAGCGACTTGGACATCTTCTCCCGGTCGATCTGCACCATGGCGTTGTGCAGCCACACCCGGACAAACGGCTCGGCCCCGGTGTATGCCTCGGATTGGGCAATCTCATTTTCATGATGTGGAAAGATGAGGTCGTCGCCCCCACCATGCACATCGAAATTGTCTCCGAGGTAGTGCAGCGACATGGCCGAACACTCAATGTGCCAACCGGGACGGCCTGGTCCCCAGGGGCTCTCCCAGGACGGTTCACCGGGCTTCGCCGCTTTCCAGAGGGCAAAGTCCATCGGGTGGTGCTTGCGCTCATCCACACGCACCCGTGCGCCAGCCACCATCTCATCCAGTGACCGTCCCGAGAGCTTGCCGTAATCGGATTTGGCCTGGACCGAGAAATAGACATCCCCGTCGACTTCGTAGGCAAAACCCTTGCGGATAATCGTTTCCACCATGTCTACGATCTCCGCGATGTGTTCCGTCACACGCGCATAACGCTCCACCGCTCGGACCCCGACCGCGTCCATATTCTCCAAATAGTCTCGGATATATCGTTCCGCGTATGAGTTTGGGGTGATCCCCTCCGCGTTGGCCCGCGTGATGATCCGATCATCCACATCCGTAAAGTTGCTGATCCACTGCACAGCGGCGCCCCGACTACGTGGGTGAAGCACGAGCGCTGCAGAGAGGAAGTACGGTAGCAGGTGAGCGAGGAGCGTCAGAGCATAAACGGTTGGCCCACAGGTGTAGATGCGCACAATGCCGGGATCGCGAGGAACCAGATCCTCCACCCGCCCCGTCAAGGTGTTGAAGAGACGTACCCCGGTCACACGCGGTTCTTCTGCCATCGCAATCGCGGCCGCGCGGATCAGCGCGCACCGCCAGCCCTCCCACCAGGACTCAGTCTATTTTCGCGTCGCCACTCTGCATGTTTGCCTCGAGCTTAACCACTCGCGCTTCCAGTTCCTGATAGCGCTGCACCATTCGGGCGAGATCCAGCGCCACGGGATCCGGAAGATCTCCGTGCTCGAGGTCGCCGGCCACGTCCGCTGTTCTCTGTCCCTCACGGCGCACAACGCGCCCAGGCACGCCCACAACGGTGCAATTGGGCGGCACCGAACGCAACACTACCGCCCCTGCCCCCACCTTGGTGTGGTCACCAATCGCGATATCGCCAAGAATCTTGGCTCCGACGCCAATCACCACGTCATGGCCGATCGTCGGATGCCGCTTCCCCCGCTCCTTGCCCGTGCCACCCAGGGTCACGCCCTGATAGAGCGTCACGTTATCCCCCACCACAGCCGTTTCACCGATCACGACACCCATCCCGTGATCGATGAATACCCCCTGACCAATCTCTGCCCCAGGATGGATCTCCACGCCCGTGATCCAGCGGGAAAACTGCGAGAGCAATCGGGCCAAGAGGACAAAGCCCCGGGTATGCAATCGGTGCGCAATCAGGTGCAGGAGAAGGGCGTGCAGCCCTGGATAGCAGAGCCAAGCCTCCCAGCGTGATCGGCAAGCAGGATCCCGCGACAGCACCGCGTCCAGATTCGCACGTATGTGCTCCCGCACCTCTATACCCCCGCGTGTAAGGCAAGGCCCCCCGCTCCATACAGAGACGGAGGGCCCGTGGTCCCACTCCGCTCAGGATACGCCGAACCCGTATCCCGCCTCACCCCAAAACTTGGGACGCCGCTAACGGGGCGACCCGCCGGCCCGTACAGCCGGATCAAGCATAGGTACACTCGGCTTACCGGATGGCGTAGGCCAACTACCAGCCACCAACGGACCCTCTCTGCGACGCGCCCGGCAGCCCACCCGTGTCACGCACGGGATTATACCACTTTGTCGGGCGTCTCGGTCTGGGATATCGCAACACGATATTGGACCTGTTGTCCGAAGACATCGATAACCTGAACAGTGATCGTAGCCGCACGGCCGTCCCAAGGCACGCGGGCGGTCACAGGGAGCGGTGCTTTCGACGTGCGCATCCGCCCCGCAGCAAACACTGGTCGAAGCGGCCCCTCTTCGGTATGACTCACCGCCCAGTAATCGACCCAGCCATCCCAGTCGACGGCGCGTGCTGCGGTCGGCAGCCACTCCGGGTGGGGATACCAGACGGACTCCAGCCGCACATGCGCCACATGTGGGAAGACCTCGGCGCGCACCGAAACCTCGGGTAGTTCCGGCAGAGCGAGTCGGCGCCCGCGTGCCTCCCCCTGCCCCGCACCGCGGGGAAGCTGCAACAGAGCCACATCGACACCCCGCTCGCGCCACGCCTGTGCAGCCTCTGTCACATTGGGCTCCCACATCCAGGCCGCGACATGCAGCGCCGATAGGCCTTCCCGCTGGCACCCCTCCGCAGCTTCCGTAATCTGATGTCCACCGACCGGCGTATCCGGTTCGCCCACCACGAGGCCTGTGTCCATCGCGCGTCCGGAAAACGGGGGGAGAGACGCTGTTGCTCCGTACGCCTCCAGAACCCGCATGCGCCACGCAGTCGCGATCTCCGGATCCGGGGTCAGGTTCAACACCTGCAAGGCTGCGGGCTGTGGGCCAGTCACGAGGCGCTTGCGAACCGCCGTAATGGCAATCGGTGAGCTGTCGCACCCAAGGAAGCGTCGCCCCTCCTCCTGCGCAACAACCAGGGT